>NZ_JBFRIY010000073.1:0-281 GCF_041468565.1 Shewanella sp. 10N.286.54.B9 | reverse complement strand
TTAGAGTTTAACCAGAACAATCGTTCTGATTCATTGGGTGTCAGTCCGCCGTTATATTGATGTGGGCGAAGCTGACAATAATATCCAATTATGTATCGTGTAATTTCTTGCTGAGCTTCTGCAAAGTTACGATACCCTGTCGTTGGTATCCATTCTGTCTTAAGGCTCCTAAAAAAGCGTTCCATTGGACTATTATCCCAACAATTCCCACGTCGAGATAAACTTTGTTTGAGCTGGTATCGCCATAATAGTTGCCGATACCTTCTGCTTGTATAGTGAGT
>NZ_JBFRIY010000072.1:0-9883 GCF_041468565.1 Shewanella sp. 10N.286.54.B9 | reverse complement strand
CACAGCCACAGCCACAGCCACAGCCACAGCCACAGCCACAGCCATAGCTACAGAGATGAATAAATACGGAAAGGCGATAGGTGAGGGGGGGGGCTATTCTCGTACTATTTATAGGTTGTAGGTAAAGTTTGAACAGCTAGGCGGTTGCGCTGTTATATCTAAGTGAATTACTCATATGCACATTGATATATGGTAAGAAAAAATCTGTATTGTACTCGTCTAACTTTGACTGCTAGATAATGGCGTGCCCTAAAAACGTTACTAACGCAGTATCCGGTTTGTAGTAATTGGTTTGTATCGGTTTGTCGCTTATCAGGAATTTAGCTGATGTTTACGCCAGCGGCACTCTTTAGCCTGCGTATCGACACCTAAGCTTTATCTGGCCGAATGGACTATGACTGCTGCGTTAATGAGATAAGGTCTCGGCCGTACGGCATTATTAACTCTAAGAATAGTAGCGATATAAGGGCTTTGGCTCAGTTCTTTCAATGGTAGTTCGGAGATAAGAGTTTATCGGCATGATAAGTTCCAATATTCTTTAAGTCGTCTAGAGAACTGTATTGTGGCCTTTGGATGAATCCGATGACAGAAGTCTATTCAGCAATTCAGTTGCGCGACATTTTTTGTATTTGACGGGAAGGGTGATGAATGCACTTGCATGCAATAGGGCCGCTAGACCATTTATTTTGTCGTTGGGGAGCAAAAAAGTTTTGCACTTTACACAAAAAAGCCCTCAATGAATGAGGGCTTTGTATTACTAACCGCGTGGCCTACTTGTAACCACCGGCTTTTGATTGATCTTCGCTGTAATCAAGTTTTTCATGACTCTGGCCCATTGCCTCAGCAACCTCAGGCGGCATGTAGTTCTCATCATGCTTCGCTAGAACTTCAGTTGCTTCCAGTGTACCTGGAGCAGATAAAACGCCTTGAGCGACGATACCTTGGCCTTCACGGAAGAGATCTGGCAACAGATCATCATAAGTTACGATGATTTCGCCGCCAGCTGCATCATGGACTGCAAACTCAACATGCAGGCTATCCGGATCTCGCACCATAGAGCCGATAGTGACCATGCCGCCAACGCGGATGCGTTGTCCTATTTCAGGCATTACACCAGTATCTTTCTTTCCTTGAACAATTTCTGTAGGGGTAAAGAAAAGATTCAAGTTTGAATTTAGTGCATATAACAGTAGTGAAGCGATTGCTGCGACACCACCAATTAGTGCTACTGCTAGGGTTAAGCGTTTTTTTCTTCTTGGATTCACTATTTAGTACTCCGAGTTTCTTTTAAGCGTTCTTCTCGCTGAATCTTCTTCGCGATTTCAACTAACACTTTACGTTTCTGTCTAACACTTAAAACGACAAGCGTTCCAAGAGAGAAGAAGGTGACACCGTAAGCAAGCCATACATAAAAAGCATAGCCGCCCATATTAAAAAATTCACTAATTGAGTCGAATTGCATTATTTGACCCCTTCTGCTTTAGCAAGTTCACGCACCCATGGACGCATTCCATTTCGTGCCAAAATTTCTGATCTAAATCTCACTAATGTAATTGCTGCGATCATCAGACCGAAACCAAATATGTTAATCAATAGCGGATATAGCATATCAGTCGACATCGTTGATTTTTCAGTAATACGGATCGTAGATGGCTGATGTAGTGAGCTCCACCAGTCAACAGAATACTTAATAATCGGGATATTAATGACACCAACAATAGCTAGGATCCCAGCAGCACGAGCCGCTAACACCTTATCTTCAAACGAGGCGTAGAGAGAAATCACACCTAGATAAAGGAATAGTAGGACTAATTCAGATGTTAGTCGTGCATCCCAAACCCACCAAGTGCCCCACATAGGCTTACCCCAAGTTGCGCCTGTTACGAGTGCAATAAAGGTAATTACCGCACCAATAGGAGCAATGGATGCAGCGGCCCAGTCGGCAGATTTTATTTGCCAAACAAGACCAATGAAAGAACAGGTGGCCATACCCATGTATGCGGCCATAGACATAGAGGCAGCTGGTACATGAATAAAGATAATACGGTAGCTGTCACCTTGCTGGTAATCAGTTGGGGCAAAACCTAAGCCCCAAATAGTGCCGATACCGATAAAAGCAATTGCTAAGGTAGCAAACCAAGGCAATAGCGTGCTTGAAAGCTTATAAGCGCGTTCTGGATCCGCGTATGAATGTAACCATTTCCACATTTTAGTTAGTACTCACTCGTAAGGAAGCACCAATAGCGAATGGTGCTAACGTTAATGAACCGATCAACATGGCGCCGATTATAGCGAGTTGACCATCATAAGGTAAATTCATTCCAGCAGCATCAATTGCGCTGGTAGCAAAAATCAACACCGGAATATATAACGGTAAAATGAGCAAGCTTAATAGCACGCCACCTTTACGTAATCCGACAGTCAATGCCACACCAATTGCTCCTAGTAGACTTAATACTGGAGTCCCTAGGGCTAATGTTGCGATTAGCGCACCATAGCTATTAGTGTCTAGGTGTAACAGAACTGCTAATAAAGGTGCCACTAAAATTAAAGGTACACCTGTTAATATCCAATGTGCCAGTACTTTTGCCAAAACCATTAAGGGCAGTGGTTGCGGGCTTAGCAGCATTTGCTCAAGACTGCCATCGACATAATCAGCTTTGAATAAGCGTTCTAATGACAACATCGAAGCAAGGAGAGCTGCTACCCAAATAATACCGGGGGCGACTCGTGTCAGTACTTGTGGCTCTGGGCCGATACCTAATGGAAATAGAGTCACTACCAATACAAAAAACAATAACGGATTAAAAATATCACCGCGATGACGGATAGCAATCTGTAGATCTCGTTTGAGTAACGTACCGAATGCTTGGGTATAACTGATACCTTTTTTCATTGCTATTTCCTAAACAAAGCGATAATCAAGACGAATTTTCCGCAAGATGTCGTCACCAATCACGCCCATATCTTGGTGGGTCGTTAAGATGACGCAACCGCCACGTTCAGCATGAGCTAAAAACAAATGTTCAAGTTCCTCTACGCCTTTTTTATCGATCGCAGTAAAAGGTTCATCGAGTAGCCAAATTTTACAGTTTGTATGCCAAAGCCTTGCTAGCGCAGTGCGTCGGTGCTGACCCGCTGATAGGTGGCCTGCCAAAGCTTCTTCAAAACCTGATAAATTTACTTTTGAAAGGATTTCGCGTGTATCAAAGCCATCATACCCGCTGATTCTTAAATTGAAGTTAAGATTTTCCTCAGCGGTCAGTTCACTTTTAACGCCTGCGAGGTGGCCGAGGTATAACAACTCATCGTTATACTCGTCTCGACAACGATTGATGTCTTCACCTTTAAAATTGATATGCCCAGCATAAGGGCGAGACAAACCCGCTATTATCCGTAATAGACTTGTTTTACCCGCGCCATTTGGGCCCTCTATTTGAACAATCTCGCCTTCGGTGATCTCAAAGCTCAGTTCGTCAAAAAGAATACGTTCTTCTCTAATACAAGTTAGGTTACTAGCTGATACCAGTGTTGTTGCTTTTGATTGTTCTACCACTGAGCCCTCTATATCATGCCGTATAAAAACACAAGTGATACTAACACATAGAGTTTCAAGCGTTTAGTTCCGTGTTGCGCTAAGTGTCAGCAATTTGATGTAGTTCCAATATTAGAAAGTTTTTAGGAACTTTTTAAACATTTGCTAATATATTAACGTTTTTGAGAACTATGTCTTGCTAAACAGCTTTTAACGCGATTTAAATCACAAATAGATGCCATTTGGTGAAGTTTGTAGTAACCTAGCGCAGCGATAATAAGTCTGCCGCATTCTATAAGGGCAGCGTGAGCTTTGTTAGAATTTGCATTAGGAACCTATAAAATGAAAAAATTATTAGCACTGACTGCAGCTGCTGCATTAACTTTGTCTACAAGTGCTTTTGCTCAAGATGGCAAAGCTGTCTACGACAAAGCTTGTCAAGTTTGTCACAGCATGGGCGTTGCCGGCGCACCAAAAGCACATGACGCTGCAGCATGGGAGCCTCGCTTAGCGAAAGGCGCCGACGCACTAGTATCTAGTGTTAAATCAGGCCTAAACGCAATGCCACCAGGTGGCATGTGTACTGATTGTTCAGATGAAGACTACAAGAAAGCAATTGAGTATATGTCAAAGTAAACTCTATTGTGGACATAAAAAAACCGGCTAATAGCCGGTTTTTTTATGGATGTAATTTGAAATTACTGAACTTGGGTATCGAGAACCAGTTGCCCTGTGTCACCCACTTTTATCATTGCAAGTTTGCCTTGAATGTCGCCAGCTTGTGGCTTCACGCTGCCATGTTTTGATAATACTGCAATCACTTCTACAGTCTTAGCATCGCTTAGCTTAACGTTGCCACCCATATTGGTGCTGTCATCAAGTGTGATTGATAGCGGTAGAGACTCTGCAGACACTTTAGTTGCCGCAAGCGGTACTTTAGGGCCTTCAGTTGAGCGAGCAAAGATGAATAACATGTCAGTGCTAGCAACTTGAGCTTGCAGTTCCGGAGAGATTGAAACCTCAACCGTTACTGTTTTTGCTGTGGCCTTTGGCTTAACATTTTTATGTGCATCATCATTAGGCATTTCGCCTTCGGCATTCATTCTCATCTTAGCGCTGTCGATAGCATTGATAATTGCGCTACGATCGACATCTTTACGCTCGCTGTCCAAAATCAGTTGCCATGCATCGATAGCGGTTTGGTATTCAGCAGAGAAGAAAGAGTCCATACCTACAAGTAGTAATGTAGATGGATCCGAAGCATCAAGTTCTAACGACTGATCGATCAAAGCTTGAACTGCTGGTGTCATCTGTTGGTTCGAGCGGTAGTATAAGGCTGTAGCCTTAGGTCCTAGTAGCTCTGCATGCACACCAACCAACTCCATTGTTTTGTCGAATGCCATGATGGCATCGTCATAACGATTAGCTGAGATATAGGTATGGCCAAGGCTAAACCATAGTTGGCTATTTTCAGGTTCAGCTTTCGCTTGTGCTTCCATCATTTGCACTCGCTCAGACATCATCTGTGCTGCATCCATACCAGAATGTGCTTGATTTGCTGTCATTGGTTTATCTAAGTTTTCATACGCACCAAGTGTGGTGTACATATAACCCGATATACCGAGGATGACGGCAGACATTAGCGCTGGCCAGGCCACACTCTTAGGCTTAACCTTATGGACAAGAGATTCATCATCACCTTGCTTCATATCTTGAAGTAGGCTTATTTCGAGCTCTTTCTTAAGCGCATCGAATTCAGCTTGATCAAGTAAATCTTCTTCTACTTCTTTCTCTAAAACAGAAAGACGTTCATTAAATAATTCTAAGTTGGTGCTTTTGCGAACACCGGCTTCTTCTGTCCGTCGCATTTGCTGCTGACGAAAATGTGGGAACCAAATCAGCGCTAGGCTGACCAACACAAATAAGGCTATCAAGATCCAGAATGTGGTCATTATGTCTATTTCACTTTAGTTTGCGAAAAAGCGGATTCACCGCTGAACTAGGAATAAGATTATACGTAAAGATTATTCATTGAACAGTAATATAACCTGAAATCGTCATAGTTGCGTACTTGTTCACAGATTGATTTTATTTGCAAAATAACTCGAAACTTACGGGAACTTCTTGAGTCTGACTTAAAAATCCCACTAAATATGCTCAGTTTACGGTGGAATTTTTGAACAACTGTTTATGTGTTGCTCGTAATAAGATAGGGAAAGAATGAGACAAGTCACCCATATTTGTACGAAATAGGCAGACAGGAACAATAGCAAATACTAAACTGAGCTAAATTTGTACCCTTTTAGTAGTGTTAACTACGGATTCGTGTGTAATGATATTAGCGTATGCTTATCAATACATGATTTAGGACTGAGGAAAACCCATGATCCCAGAATTAGGACACTTTTCGCTGATTATCGGTGTGGCATTTGCCATGCTTTTAGCCATCGTCCCTTTAGTAGGTGTAGCTCGCAAAGACCAATACTTGGTGCGCTATGCTTGGCCATTAACATACGGAATGTTCTTTTTTATTCTGTTCTCCGTTATCGCGCTCGGTTATAGTTTTGCCGTCGACGATTTTTCCGTCGCTTATGTAGCGCACCATTCCAATTCCGAACTGCCCATCTTCTTTAAGATTGCTGCAGTCTGGGGTGGTCATGAAGGTTCACTGCTATTTTGGGTTTTCTCATTATCAGCTTGGGCAGCTGCAGTCGCACTCTTTAGTAAAGGTTTAGAAGAGGTGTTTACTGCACGAGTTCTGGCGGTTCTAGCCATGATTTTGATTGGTTTCTCATTATTCATGCTACTAACCTCTAGTCCTTTTGAGCGTTTATTCCCGATCCCAATGGAAGGACGTGACCTTAACCCAATGTTGCAAGATGTTGGTCTAATCTTCCATCCTCCTATGCTTTATCTAGGTTATGTAGGTTTCTCTGTCAGCTTCGCATTCGCTATTGCAGCACTAATGAGTGGCCGTTTAGATTCTGCTTGGGCTCGTTGGAGCCGTCCTTGGACATTGGCAGCTTGGGTATTCCTAACTGGTGGTATCGCGCTTGGTTCGTGGTGGGCTTATTACGAACTTGGCTGGGGCGGTTGGTGGTTCTGGGATCCAGTAGAGAACGCATCATTTATGCCTTGGTTGATTGGTACCGCGCTGGTTCACTCACTTATTGTGACCGAGAAGCGTGGCGCTTTCCGTAACTGGACTGTTCTACTATCAATCTTCGCATTCTCACTAAGTTTGCTAGGTACCTTTATTGTACGTTCAGGCGTGCTAACGTCGGTGCATTCATTTGCTGCCGACCCAAGTCGAGGTATGTTCATTCTGCTCCTGCTCGGATTAGCCGTCGGCGGTTCGTTAACCTTGTTTGCTTTCCGAGCGAGCGAGATGAAGAGTCCTGCACGTTTCCAGCTTAAGTCGAAAGAGACAATGCTGTTAGTGTGTAATTTATTGCTAACTGTAGCGTGTGGTACCGTTTTACTTGGTACGCTTTACCCACTACTGATTGACGCATTAGGAATGGGCAAGATTTCTGTTGGACCTCCATACTTCAACGCCGTATTTGTTCCAATTGTACTAGTGCTATTTGGTTTCATGGGTATTGGTCCAGTGATCCGCTGGAAGAAGTCAAAAGATGGTGAGTTGAAACGCCAACTTCTTATACCTGCGATTATCGCTTCGGTAATTGGACTTGCTGCACCGTTCCTTGCCGGTGGTGAATTTAACATCTGGGTAGTGTTTGGTATTGGTACTGCAACTTGGGTAACCATCATGACATTCCGAGCTGCTTACAATATGGTTAAGACCAAAGAAGGCCCTGTCGATATGACTCGTCTTGGTCGAAGCCAACTAGGTATGATCATTGCGCATCTTGGTATTGCAGTGTCAGTTGTCGGTGCAACGATGGTTTCTAACTACTCTATCGAGAAAAGTGTCCGTATGGGACCTGGTGTCTCTCAAGAGTTAGCAGGCTACACCTTTAAGTATATTGAGACTAAGAATGTTGTTGGTCCTAACTACACAGCACAACAAGGTCAGATTGAAGTTTATCAAGATGATGAATACGTCACATTATTAAGACCTGATCGTCGTCAATATAATGTACGTACTATGGATATGACCGAAGCGGGTATTGATTGGGGCTTATTCCGTGACCTTTACGTCACAATGGGCGACCCTATCAGCCGTACCGAGTTTGCTGTTCGTCTTAACTATAAGCCATTCGTTCGCTGGTTATGGTTCGGATCAATCTTTATGATGGTTGGTGGCTTCTTTGCTGCGTCTGATAAGCGTTATAGAGTTAAAGCAAAAAGCACTGATAAGAAAGCCGCAGACGGCAGTGATAAATTAGCAACGGCATAATTGGAATAGGGTGAGTATGAAAAAGCTAGTTTTATTTCTTCCACTGGTTGTGTTTTTAGGTTTGGGGGTGTTCCTTTACAAGGGACTCTTCCTAAACCCTCAAAAGCTCGATTCAGCTCTAGAAGGAAAGCCGATCCCGACTTTCGAACTAGAGATATTGGAAAAGTCAGGGGAGACTTTGACTAATGAGACACTTAAGGGGGAAGTTTCTCTGCTAAACGTGTGGGCGACATGGTGCCCTTCATGTAAGTATGAACATCCTTTCTTAATGACGTTGGCGCGCAAAGATGTTTTGCCTATTTATGGTATTAACTATCGTGATGAGCGGGCATTGGCCATTCGTGAATTAAGTCGCGAAGGCAACCCTTACGCTATTAACATTTACGATCATAATGGTCGTTTAGGTTTAGACTTGGGTGTTTACGGTGCACCAGAAAGCTTCCTTGTTGACCATAAAGGGATTATTCGTTACCGCTATGCAGGTCCAATAGACTCCCGTGTCTGGAAAGAGACCCTTTATCCAATGGTTCAAGAGTTACAAGCGGAAGCAGCTAAGGATGGAGCATCATGATTAAAACGCTTATTAAGAGTTTTTCTGCGCTGGTATTACTATTAAGCATGGCTTCGGTAGTAAATGCGACTCCGGTTGATACTTATGAGTTTAAGTCTCCGGAAAACCAGAAGCGTGGATTATCTTTGGCACATTCATTACGTTGCCCACAGTGCCAGAACCAAAATTTGATTGATTCTAATTCGCCAGTTGCCCAAGATCTTCGTTTAGAAGTATTCGAAATGGTTGACGAAGGGAAAAATGACGACGAAATCATAGAGTTTATGACAAGTCGTTACGGTGAGTTCGTGCTTTATAAGCCAAGAATGGAAGCCAAGACTTATGTTCTTTGGTTAGGCCCTATTGGTCTACTGATATTCGGTGGCTTTATTGGTTTTCTATTTATACGCAAGCAGCGTATTGCTGAAACCAATACTGACGAGCTAACTTCAGAAGATCAGCAAGAACTCGATCGCCTTTTGAAGCGAGATACTAAATGAAAAACCTAGTATTTGGACTCTTTACCGTCGTGTTAATGTTTGCAGGGCATGCGCAAGCTTACCCTGGTATGCAAAAGCAGGGTGAAAAGGAGATCCAATCAAGTGTTGATCAAATTAGTGTTCTGCCTAAGCCATTTCCAATAGAAGCCGTTCCTTTTAAAGACAGTCAGGGTAAACCTGTTGATTTTAGTCAGTACAAAGGCAAGGTTATCATGGTCAACATGTGGGCCACTTGGTGTCCTCCATGTGTGAGAGAGCTGCCAGCTATTAGTCGGTTCTCTGACAGAATTGGATCGGAAGAGTTTGAAGTCCTTCCGGTATCGATAGATCTAGACGGTAACAAGCAAGTTGAACCATTCCTTAAATCATTAGGAATGGAAAACTTCACTACTTATTACGATAAAGAGCAGAGCTTAAGTGATGTATTCCCTTTGGATACCATTCCTGCCACCTTTATACTTAATAGAAAAGGTGAGTTAATTGCATTTGTTCGTACCTTCGTAGATTGGGACGATGACAAGGCTGTTACATTGATAAAAGGCTTCTTGGAGCAAACGCAGTAATAGTTAATTACTGAGTAAGCTTAAATAGACGATAAAAAGGGGCTTTTAGCCCCTTTTTTGTGCGTATCGTTTGAGAAATGTCCGCTTAGACGTTTTATTGCATTTTTTCTCATTTAGCCTCTTGCGCTCCGCTACGATTTCCCTATAATGCGCATCCACTGACACGGCACAGCAGGCCAACTACTTAGGTAGTACGGGACTTGCAGCGGTGTTAGAGAGATTAACTTCTTCGGAAATTAACCTCAGGTGACAAACGCTTTAAGAGCTTCGGGTAGTGCTTCTTTTCACGAGAGTGATTAAGAAATCATCGCTTGAAAAACTTCTTAAAATAAGCGCTTGACGCCGACACTGGAGAGTGTAGAATACGCCTCC
>NZ_JBFRIY010000071.1:0-11611 GCF_041468565.1 Shewanella sp. 10N.286.54.B9 | reverse complement strand
ACTTATCTCAGGACGGGACATTTCGAACATAAAAAAGGCCTAACAGTTGTTAGGCCTTTTATGATCAAGCGATAAGGTTATTTACCTGTAGAGCTCTTCATATATCTAAAGAACTCACTATCAGGTTCAAGTACCATGACATCACGGTCACCATCAAAGCTGTCTTTATACGCATCTAAGCTTCGCATAAAGCTAAAGAACTCAGGGTCTTTAGTGTAAGCGTCAGCATAAATTTTAGCGGCCTGCGCATCACCTTCACCACGAATAGTCAACGCTTTGCGTTGAGCTTCAGCTGTTTGAATAGTCACACTAGCATCAGTCTTAGCGCGAATAATCTCTGCCTGCTCTTGCCCTTGAGCGCGATGCTCTTTCGCAACAGCTTGGCGCTCAGCACGCATACGCTGGTAAATACTGGTACTAACGTTTGCTGGCAAATTGATTTGCTTAACACGAACGTCAACAACTTCAATACCTAAGTCAGCGGCACTCTCCGAAGCATTTTCTAGTGCATCAGATTGCAGTTCGTCACGACTACCCGAAACGATCTCTTTAATCGTACGACGACCAAACTCGGTACGAAGGTCATTGTTGATCTTGCGTTGTAGCAAGGTTTCAGCATTGGCCTTAATACCGCCATTAGTCGATAAGTAGTAACGTTCAAAATCCAAGATGCGCCACTTCACATAAGAATCGACCATAAGATCTTTCTTCTCTGAAGTTACAAAACGATCTGCTGCACCATCTAGCGTCTGTACACGAGAATCCATGAACTTGATTTTATCAAGGCCGGGGATCTTAATGTGTAAACCAGGCGTGTAAACGCGTGTAATACCGTCATCTTTTAGGACTTTACCAAAACGAGAAACAATAGCTCGCTCGCCTTCATTAACGACTAAAAGTGATGACAAAATGATTGCAACAAGTACAGCTGCTATTACCGCAGTAAATTTACCCATACTTAATTCCTCCCCGTACGATCACCTCTTGATGGACGACCATCAAGAGGCATGCTGCTATTATTTGTCGTGCTGTTGACCGACATTATAGGCTGTGCGGGTTTACTTTTAGTGCTAACAGACTTATTTGACTGACTATTTTGCATCAACTTATCGAGTGGCAAATACATTAAATTGCCGCTATTTTTAGCATCAATAAGCACCTTGCTAGTCCCACTCATTACTTCTTGCATCGTATCGAAATACATACGCTCACGAGTAACATCTGGGGCCGCCTGATATTCAGGAAGCAACTGTTCAAAGCGGGCAACTTTACCTTGGGCTTCAAGCGTGACTCTTTGCTTATAAGCTTTAGCTTGTTGATCCATTCTTTGTACAGTACCACGAACTTTAGGCTCTAACTGACGAGAGTAAGCTTCCGCTTCACGGATAAAGCGTTGTTCATCCTCTTGAGCTGCAATCGCGTCATCAAAGGCATCTTTAACCTCTTCAGGTGGACGAGCAGGCAAGAAGTTAACATCAACAATCATGATACCTAGGTTGTAGGACTCAATAATACGCTCAATCTCGTTCCATGTATCACGACGGATCTTGTCTCGACCTGTAGTCAAAATATCATCCATGGTGTTATGGCCGATCACATAGCGTAATGCACTGTCAGTGGCTTCACGTAAACTAGCATCAGCGTCAACTACGCTGTAAAGATAGTTCTTGGCATTGTTGACACGAAATTGTACGTCTAGTTGAACTAAGACGACATTTTCATCAGCCGTTAGCATGCTACCAGAAGCAGGGATCGAGCGAACCGTTTGCACGTTCACTGGAGTAACTTCATCAATGAAGGTTGCTTTCCATTGCAGGCCTGGATCAACTTCTCCAATATAGCCACCAAAACGCAACTCAACACCTTTCTCGGCTTCTTTAACCGTGTAGAAGCCAGATAGCCCCCAAACCACAACAGCAATAGCCAAAACAATCACTAAGCTCATTGAACTTATGCCATTGCCTGAACCATTGCCTTTTCCGCCAAAGCGTTTAGAAAGGTTACGAAAAACTTCATCTAGATCTGGTGGTCCCTTATCGTTACCACCTTTCTTTCCCCAAGGGTCTTGACCCTTGTTACCGGGCTCGTTCCAAGCCATTTAGTACTCCATAGTGTATGAAATAAACGAGATTACTAAAATTACTATTTATACGGCGACATCATCGACGATAAAAGTTTCTATTTCACCAAGGCTCTGCTTAACCAGTCGACGCCAATCGGCTTCTAACAAGCGTACAGAGATCATACAGTTCCCCAGATCGTCATACTCTTTCTGCTGTATTACATCCAGTTTATAAAACTGACCAAGATAGTGCCCTGCCGAAGCGGGGATTTGCAAGTCTAGCTCTTTAACAGCTTTACCAACCAAATCGTTGATAGCCTCTTGAACTAGTTCCAAGCCTTTTTGTTGCTGGGCAGACACCCAGACTCTGATTGGCTTACCTTCGTCATCATAATCAATGCGAGGTTTCACCTCATCCAGCAGATCGATTTTATTACATATAATCAACTGAGGAATTTCGTCGGCGTCGATCTCTTTGAGCACACTTTGTACCTGCTCAAAATTATCAGCCATATTTTCATCTGCGCTATCAACAACATGCAATAGCAAATCTGCTTGCCGTGTTTCCTGCAATGTCGCTTTAAATGCAGCAACAAGGTCATGAGGCAAGTGCCTAATAAACCCAACTGTATCCGCCAAGACAATATGACCATCTGGCAATTCCAGCTTTCTCAATGTCGGATCTAACGTAGCGAATAACTGGTCAGCAGCGTATACATCAGACTCTGTTAATGCATTAAATAACGTCGATTTACCAGCGTTGGTGTAACCGACCAAAGAAACCGTCGACATATCACTTCGCTGCCTAGCTCTGCGACTTTGATCTCGTTGCTTATCAACTTTAGCTAAACGCTTATTAATTGTGCGAATTCGCCCTCTCAATAAACGCCTATCAGTTTCAAGCTGGGTTTCACCGGGTCCACGAAGACCAATACCACCCTTTTGCCTTTCTAGATGCGTCCAACCTCTGATAAGGCGTGTAGACATGTGGCGCAGTTGCGCTAGCTCCACCTGTAACTTGCCTTCATAGGTTCTTGCTCTCTGAGCAAAAATATCCAAGATCAATGCTGTTCTGTCGAGCACTCGACATTCACACATATGCTCGAGATTTCGCTCTTGAGCTGGGCTCAGTGCGTGGTTAAATATCACCACATTGGCATCTGTTGCCGCAACCATCGCAGCTAATTCTTCAGCTTTACCCGAACCGACAAAAAATTTACGGTCCGGTGCCCGACGACTTCCTGTAATGACACCGATTGATTGCGCCCCAGCAGATTCAACTAAAAGTTTAAGTTCTACTAGGTCTTCTCGGTTATCTTCATCAGAGAAGTCGATATGGACAAGTACCGCTCGTTCTCCTGCCTCATAACGATCAAACAAAAAGCAATCTCCTCAAAAAATTACTTCTCATCACTTTCGTCATGCTGAGCGTTGTAACCAGCTTGTGCATTTGTCGCCTGGTGGTTACTCACGTTAAATGGGCGTGATGGCACCACAGTAGAAATGGCATGCTTGTAAACCATTTGGCTTACAGTGTTTTTAAGCAAAATGACAAACTGATCAAAAGACTCAACTTGTCCTTGTAACTTAATGCCGTTAACAAGATAAATAGATACTGGAACGCGTTCACGACGCAATGCGTTCAAAAACGGGTCTTGTAAAGATTGCCCCTTTGCCATTTTCTAATTTCCTTTTTTATGTAATATCAATAGTAATTCTAATACTAGAAAACTTTATTCTTTGGTTTTAGTATTATACAGCTATCGCCAATTAGCTAGCGACTATATCGCAATACTGTATCAAGATTATTTTCAGCACCGCTTTCAAGCCAAATTAAGTCAGGCCAACCACGTAACCATGTTAATTGACGTTTTGCTAATTGCCTAGTAGCCACAATAGCTTTTTCAACCATAGTTTCATAGTCATATTCACCATCTAAATACTGCCAACATTGTCGATAGCCTACGCAGCGCATAGAGGGCAGTTCTAAATGTAAGTCATCACGTGACTTTAATTTTTCAACTTCTGCAACAAACCCTAGACCTAACATAGCCTTAAAACGAGTTTCTATTGCTTTATGTAACACCTTTCTGTCGTTAGGTGCAATCGCAAATTGAATCGCTTCGTAAGGGAATGCATCTGACTTTACTTTCGTTAGCTCAGTTAAAGACTTGCCACTGATCCGAAAAACCTCTAAAGCTCTTGCTAATCGTTGCGGATCATTAGGGTGAATACGCTCAGCAGCAACCGGATCTACCACTTTCAATTGATCATGCAGAGCTTGCCAGCCATCAGCCTCTGCTTCAGCCGCAATTTGCGCCCTAATCTCTTCATTGGCACCCGGAAGTGGTGATAAGCCTTCTATCAACGCTTTAAAATACATCATAGTGCCACCCACCAGTAACGGGGTCTTACCGCGGCTGATGATATCTTCTATTTTGAGCAATGCGTCTTTTCTAAAGTCCGCTGCCGAGTAGCTCTGTGCAGGGTCGATAATATCAATCAGGTGATGAGGAGCAACAGCAAGCTCTGCGGCATCCGGCTTAGCACTACCTACATCCATTTGTTGATAGATCAATGCTGAGTCTACGGAAATAATTTCGCAGTCATAATTTTTCACCAACTCAATAGCCAACGCAGTTTTACCTGATGCTGTTGGTCCCATTAAGGTGATTATTTTATGTTTTTTCTTATCAGTCACTCTGAGATTCTTTCATCCATTGCTGCCAAGGAAGTTCCTGGCTTTGGTTATAAAGAGCGCTTTTTGCGCTACTATCTAATGCACTAAATGCTAACCACGCCTCGGCGCTGGCAGTAAAACGACTTGAAGCTTGTGTCGCGAGCCAATGGACTAATGCATCATCGCTCGGCTCCTCAAATCGAACCCATTGTAATAACTCTGGGATCAAAACAGCCAATTGGCTGTCTCTCAGATATGGGGGCACTTTTTTAATAATCAACTGCCCAAGTCGGATAGATAGCTCAATTCCCAACTTTCTTAGCAATTGTTCTCGAGTTTCAATAACTTCATTCCAAATATGATCGACAGGTACAGCCACAGGCATCAACAAAGGTTGGCCCACTAACCCTTGCGCCAATTTAGCTTGGATCTGTTGCCGAGCAGTTTCTTTAACAACATCAGCAATACTCAGTAAACGAATGTTATTACCTTCCACTATTACCCAATACTCATCAGCCAATACAGCAGGCATCTTGCCACTAGCATCAGACACCGCCGAAGTATGTGGATTGCTAACTGACTTTGCACTAGTCGATGCTGCGTCTGTTGTACTGCTGCTAAGCAAGTTTGCATAAGCTTCTAAACTACTTTGGCTGGGCAGTTCCACATCCGCTCTATGAGTCGTAGCTCTTAAAGGTGTTCTATAGCTAGACTGCCCTTGATTATAGCTTGTTGCTGTTGACGGTATAGGACGCTCATTGACAGCTATAGGCTTTGTAGATGGTTCACTATAACTGATAGAGGCAGCATGACTATTTGCACTGTCAGGTTCAAAGTGTACTCCGCTTTCATCTGTAGCAGTGGCCTGGGACTCAAGCCTCAATTCAGATGATTGCGCCATAGCGGATTGTAGAGCTTGCAAAATATAATCATGTACATAGCGGCTTTGATGAAAACGAACCTCATGTTTTGCCGGATGAACGTTGACGTCAACCTGATGCGGTTCTAATTCAAGCATCAGCACGTACCCGGGAGAAACGCCTGCGGCATATTCTGAGAAAGCCTGACGAACGGCATGATTAACTAACCGATCTTTCACCAATCTACCGTTAACGTAAAAATACTGCGTTTCACTGTAGCCGCTAGCGGTATCAGGCGCTTGTAGATAACCACTTAAAGTAAGATCATTATGACTGCAGTTTATGTGTAAACAGGTCTCGGAAAATACTTTACCGCACACTTGGCCCAAGCGCTGCAAAAATTGCACTTCGGTCATAGCTGGGCGGTAGTTACGCACTGTTTTACCATTATGTTTAAGGGTAAAATGAATATCTCTTCTTACTAAAGCAATGCGCTTTAGCCACTCATCGATATGGGTAAACTCTGTTTTATCACTCTTTAAAAAACGACGTCTAGCAGGAGTATTAAAAAACAGATCGACGGCTTCTATTGTTGTTCCCACCGGGTGAGCAGCAGGCAAAATTTGCACCGCCATCTCGGTGCCCTCTGCTTTTGCCTGCCAGGCTTCAGCTTGGGTTTCTGTTCTGGACGTTAATGTTAGCCGCGAAACAGAGCTGATACTGGCTAACGCTTCACCGCGAAATCCAAAACTCATAATGGCTTCTAAATCATCTAGAGATTTAAGCTTTGATGTCGCATGACGAGATAAGGCTAAGCTCAAGTCTTGTTTAGGGATCCCTGAGCCATTATCTCGTATGCGGATAAGTTTGCTACCACCTTTGTCGATTTCGATATCGACTCGGGTAGCGCCAGCATCTAAGCTGTTTTCTACCAGCTCTTTGATGACTGACGCTGGGCGCTCAACAACTTCGCCGGCTGCTATTTGGTTAGCAAGCTGAGGTGGTAACTTTTCTATAGCCATTTTTTACTCTTTAACTGCAACATATTAGGCTCGTGGAATAACCAACGTCTGCCCTATTCTTAAAGAATCGGATTTAAGTTTATTGGCTTTTTTCAAGCTACTGATCGAAATTTGGTACCGATGAGCAATGACCGACAGGGATTCACCACTGCGGACTTTATGTTTAGTGTTACTTTTACTCGCCAGTAGCGAGTTGACCGGAGGATTGGCTTCAAAATACTTAACTACGCCCTTATGGACTGCTTTAGCAATATTATTCTGATGCTCTCGCTGAGACAGTAGCCGCTCCTCTTTATGGTTGGAGATAAAGCCAGTCTCAACCAATATAGACGGGATATCAGGCGATTTCAGCACCGCAAAGCTCGCAGACTCTGGCTTGTGCTTGTGTAGCTTTGTCACTTTACCTAGATTGGATAACACATCTCCAGCGATGTTATGGCTGATAGCCATCGAACGATCCATCGACATATCCAGTAAAGTCATCGCTAAATATTGTTCATTATCGGTATTTTGGATTATCTCACCTGCTCCACCCAGCAACTCAGAATGCTTCTCTTTTTGTTCTAGCCAGCGACCAATTTCACTGTTGGCTCGACGCATAGATAAAACCCAGACTGACGCCCCTCTAGGTTGAGGTGAGGTAAAAGCATCCGCGTGAATCGAAATCAATAGATCTGCTTTACTGTTACGGGCAATCTCTGAACGGCGATTCAAATTAACGAAATAATCGCCAGTCCTGGTCATTACCGCCTTCATTCCGGGGGTCGCATTGATTTTAGCAGCAACTTTCTTGGCGATTTGTAATACGACTTTTTTCTCGTACATGCCAGAAGGGCCAATCGAACCGGGATCATCTCCGCCATGACCAGCATCGATAGCAACGATGACATCTCTTAAAGCGGTAGCGGGCTTGCTCGGCTGACTTTTTGCTTTAGTGCTACCACCGTCGAGATCAACGACTAAACGATTGCCGTAGGGTGCGGTTGGAGGTAGCGCAAACAAGTTCGCTTTCAGAGGCTTTGTTAAATCAATAACAATTCTGAGTGTACCTTTCTCTGGTGGCGAACTCTTTCTAATTCTTTTAACTAGCTTACTGTTGTTAGCGATCTTCGCTAAGTCGACTTTATTGGAGGATTTTTTTAAATCAACCACTAGGCGATATGGGTTAGTTAAAGTGAAATGGCTATAGTTCGGAGATTGGCTTAAATCAAATACGATACGTGTCGATTCAGGCGCAGCCCAAACCCTTACGCCTTCGAGTTTGTTCGCGCTGTGCGCAAAAAAGGATGTGCATAATGTCAGTAACAGTAGAGCTAACTTAAATATATTATTGTTTTTTATCATTATTATTTAAACACGCCAATATTTCTTCGCCCTTAGCAGAGAGAGCCTGTAATTCTATTTGTCGTCCAGTATTAACATATTTAATATAGATATGTATATCAGCTTGGGGTAATAGACCGTGACCACGATCAGGCCACTCGACAATGCATAAGCTACGCTCAGTGAAATAGTCACGTATGCCCATGAACTCCAGCTCTTCTGGATCATAGAGGCGGTAAAGGTCAAAATGAAATACCTCAATACCCGCCATTTCGTATGGTTCAACTAAGGTATAAGTAGGGCTCTTTACCGCTCCCTCATGGCCTAAACTTTGAATGAGTCCACGACTAAACGTCGTTTTACCAGCTCCGAGATCGCCACTCAAATAAAGTGTCAACGGCGGCGTAATTAAGCCTGCTAACTGATTACCTAAGCTAACTGTAGCTTGCTCATTTTCAAGATCTAGGGTGATAGATTGTATATTCATATTAATTTAAAAAGGCGTCCGACTAGCACATTATCCACAATGCGCTACTTTAACCTAAACACCTACAATTCTAAACTAGATTTGATTAACCAACTGATGAATAAAAGGCATGAGATCACTCGCAAGCATCCCCCTTTCTCCGTCTTTAGCCGCAAGATCTGCTGCATCACCATGAATCACCACCGCTAGAGAGGCTGCTTGCATATTGTCATAACCTTGCGCCATTAACGCACCGATAATACCGGATAAAACATCTCCGCAACCGCCACTGGCAAGCCCAGGGTTGCCAACGGGTGCAACGATACACTCATTACCATTATAAATTAGCGTACCTGCGCCTTTTAATACAATCACGCCGCCATATTTAGCATGCAGTTGGCGCACCGCGTTAAACCTATCCTGTTCAATTTCAGCAATACTGACGCCGAGTAACCTAGCAGCTTCACCGGGGTGGGGTGTCAATACCCAATTCTTGCTCGTCAGGGTAAATTGCACTAGCAGGTTCAATGCGTCGGCATCTATAACACTCGGTTTTTCTGCAAGATCAACCGCTTTTAATAAATTGTAGCCCCAATCAGCAATGCCCAGCCCTGGCCCAATAACGAGTACATCAGCCCAGCCTAGTTTTAGGTAGACTTCCATATCCACTAGTTCGCATCCCCAAAACATCAGCTCTGGCCTAGTGCTACAAACAACAACCTGATGCTCAGGCCTAGATATGACCGTAACCAATCCGGCTCCGCTTCTCAAACTGGATTCAGACGCCAGTCGCACCGCACCAGACATACCAAAGTCACCACCAATCACTGTGACTTTGCCGCTGTCGCCTTTGTGAGAATCTCTTCTTCTCGGTTTGAAAACCTTTGGCAGATCGTCACAGACTAGTTTTTTTACGTTACTTTGAGCCAAATAGGGAGACAACCCTATATCCGCTAATATTAACTCTCCGCAGCAGTGGCGAGCCTGACTAGTCAATAAGCCTTGCTTAATAGCACCAAAAGTCAGTGTCATATTGGCTTCAATCGCCACCTGTCTCGCCCACCCTGTATTAGGCTCAATCCCAGATGGAACATCGAGTGACAATACCCACGCTGCACTGTTATTTACAGCTTTAATAATAGAGACGATTTCATCACTTAGCTCTCCTTTGACACCTGTGCCAAGCAGGCCGTCGACAATCACATTCGCTTGAGTTATTTTTTCAATATTAAAAGCTGTGCTGTAACCGCCCGCCTCCTCAAACTCTGCGATAGCACGCTCTAACTCTTCAGATGGCCTTTTCGCAGCAGAGGCTTGCAAACAAACTGACCAACCTGCCCTAATCAACATTGCAGCAGTGGTGTAAGCATCGGCGCCATTATTGCCATGCCCAGCGAGGATTAAAACAGACTGAGTGGGGACATCGATTGATTGAAGTTGTTCAAATACCGCTGACGCAGCCCGCTCTACCAGATTAAAAAGGCTTATATCGCTATCTTTGACAGCAGTAATTTCAGCCTGCTTCACTTGTTCGGCTGAATACACTGATAATAATGCTGATAAATACTTTTCACTCATTAAGCTTTTCCTAGAACTGAACTTCAACCAAATTAGAATAGTAGCTAATCAGACTGAAACGCATATGAATTGTTCATTCACAAAACGTTTAAATCTCTATAGTTTGATCTAACACAAACTAAGCGTTGCATTAGCCTTTATTTAGATCAAAAAAGGCACCATTCGGTGCCTTAAGCAAGTAGAACATTGATTGAGTAGATCAAATATCATCCATACGTATACTGCTATGAACTAATCGCTGTTGTTGGATTTTTTCTACTCTGACTAAATCTTCAAGCGCGCCTTTCGTTTCGCTACAGCCTGAAGACAAAGAGGTTTTTTCGATTAAGCCTATCAGCTTATTATCGAGCTCTAGATGTAGCTCTAAAACATCATCTTCGGTCATATTGGCGGGTAAAGTCTGTTTTTGACAACGAGAAACAAAGTCTTCAAAAACGATATCTTTATACCAAGTATCGAGTATTTTCTTAGGCGCTTCATCGATATAATTTTCTAGTTTTTCAGCTGTCTGGCGCTGATGATGCTGAAAATACTCTAGCATTAACTTTACTCGTGAAGAATCCGCTTGGGTATGTAAACGACTATATAGCTGAGCCATCTCAAGGCGACAAGTCGCTACATAATCTATAAGCTCACTAAGTTGTTGAATACGCATATACCGATCTCCTATCGCTCGCACTTTCGGTGACAAGCTAAAAATTAGTCTGATACTATTATGGTCTGAACAGAACACTGAAGGTTTGAAGGCTGTCATGTTTTGTCTATTCCAAATACGCCTACTTTAGAGATTATTAAAGAAACTAGCGCTTGATCACACTATCGCAACAAACACTCCAACTTGTTCCCTTCAATTTAAAATCGCTTTTTCCTCAATAAAAAGTTTAGTGCATGAAGTACCTCATAGAGACATCTTTAGCGCAAGCTTGAAAGAAAAGGTATTGAAACTGGAGGTTGGAACGAGCGTTTGGCTTAAACAATGGTGAGTTCGAACCGATGAGCTATAACCCATGACCTATACCTTGGCAAAAAAAGGCTATCTACTTTATCTACAAGCTCAACAGGGCTATAGATCTGTTTTTGCTTTAGTGTTTATTGATTTTATGAGAATTTATGAGATTTTTACAGGGGAAGATTGCAGCGAACTTTTGACTTAAACAACAGTGGGTTTATAAAAACCGATGCCCTATACCTTGGTAAGGTGTCGTCCTTTTGCTCTTATAAAGAGTCAACTGAGCTAATGTCGCGTAAATCTTTTTACTTACCGAATTTGGTCATTCCATAAGTTTGTATTTGGAGCGACATATCAGGTTCGAACTGATGACCTATACCTTGGCAAAAAAAGGTATCAACTCTATCAACAAGCACAACTGAGCTACAGATATATTTGTGCTTTAGTGTTTTTTGATTTTATGAGATTTTTATAGGGGAAGATTGGAGCGAGCTTTTGACTTAAACAACGGTGGGTTTAAAAAAATCGATGCTCTATAGCTTGGTAAGGTATCGCCCTTTTGCTCTTATAAAGAGCCAACTGAGCTAATGTCGCGTAAATCTTTTATTACACCCTAACTGTAAACATTGACCAAAGGTATCGTTTTTCACCTTTAGCAACTGAGCTAATGT
>NZ_JBFRIY010000070.1:31605-82017 GCF_041468565.1 Shewanella sp. 10N.286.54.B9 | reverse complement strand
CCACAAATAGTCTACAACACAGTAAAAATAGCCAAGAAACGCGGCCCTTTGGGTTCGTTTCAATTCTTTTATTACTGCGTTACGAGCTTTTCGCTTAGCCAGCTAAGCATCATCGCTCAAGCCTTGTACTAAAATAATTGAATTCGAACAAAAACTAAGCTCGAAAGATCAACAGCCCCTAGTGATTGATATGCTTGATTTGAAACGAACCACTCTGGTCGCATTCAGTTTAAAAGCTCCCTTTAGGTCACAGTTTTTCTAATAGCGAGACTCTAGGATGTTGGATACTAATCTTATAATAGTAACCGTGATGGAGTTTACCCATGTCTAATGTCGTTCATTCCCCAAGACCGATTATTCTTGATTGCGATCCTGGTCATGATGATGCAATTTCTCTTATTCTTGCTCTTAGTAGTAAGCAGTTGAACCCGCTAGCGGTGACCACCAGTGCAGGCAACCAAACTCCAGATAAAACCTTAAACAATGCGCTGCGAGTGCTGACTATGTTAGGCCGCAAAGACATTCCAGTTGCTGGTGGCGCCATTAAGCCGTTAGCGCGTGAACTGATTATTGCCGATAATGTGCATGGTGAGAGCGGTTTAGATGGTCCTGAGCTACCCGATCCGAACTTTGAGCCATTAACATGTTCAGGTATCGAGTTAATAGCACAGCAAGTGCGCGCAAGTAGTGAGCCGGTGACGTTGGTGCCATCGGGACCGCTGACCAATATTGCATTGTTTTTATCTACCTACCCAGAGCTACATAGCAAGGTTGAGCGCATTGTGTTGATGGGCGGCGCAGCTGCTGCTGGCAACTGGACGCCCGCGGCTGAGTTCAACATATTTGTTGATCCAGAAGCGGCTGATATGGTGTTTAAAGCGGGGATCCCAATCACTATGTGTGGTTTGGATGTGACTCATCAAGCGCAAATTATGGATGAGGATATAGAGCGCATAAGAAAAATCCCTAACCATGTAGCCAAGTGTGTTGCTGAGCTGCTGGACTTTTTCATGATCTATCATCGCGATCCTAAATGGGGCTTTGAAGGGGCACCTTTACATGATCCTTGTACTATCGCTTTCTTACTTAAACCTGAGCTGTTTAGCACTTATGACTGCTGGGTTGGGGTGGAAACCAAAGGCGAGCATACTCAAGGGATGACCGTTGTCGATCGCTACCACCTCACCGATAAGCCACATAATACTCAAGTGCTTTGTGATTTAGATCGAGCAGGGTTTGTCGATCTGATTGTTGAGTGTTTAACCGCTTATAATTAAATATAACAGCAGTCATACACACATTTGTGCCTAGCTATATACCAGTTAAACTTAAATATGCTCGTTTCTGAGGCATTGTGACAGTTTAATTTTAGGCGTATTAACGTAGAAATGCTGACTCCCTTTTAAGTGAGTGCAACAACGAAGTGGGCAGGCCCAAAGCCTCCCACGCAATCCTGCATCTTCAGGTCATACGGGGATCGCTGTTGGACGGCATTTCAGCCTGCCTAACTATTTTGAGAAAATGGATAGCCGCAGTACACTTATAGCTAGAATCTCCCTAGAGCCATTTATTTAAACTAGCTTATGACTGAAAACGTCACCATTTCACTTCCTGCGCTTATTCATCGAATAGGTAGAGATTTAGCTAACCAGGCCAAAGAAATTGCTCGGCTACATAGTTGTGAGCTAAAGCGTGTGCGGCGCTCGCGTAACTGGGCGGTAACCGGTGAGGCGATAAATATTCAATCATTTAAACAACAGTTAAAATCTCAAACCAGTGGTGAGTGGCACTATCTAATTAAAAAGCTTGAAACAGCCCTGTTAAACCACGCAGACAAACTAGAACCCTTACCTGTCAAGTTGGCTCGCTTAATTAGTGAGAACACTAATATCACGCTTGCAGAGCTTATGCATCTCACCGATTGCACGTTGAGTGAAGCTAGAGCTGCGCGTTTCGATGCTGAAGATTGGTAAGCTAGAGATAGTCACTTTAGCTAATCTCACCAAATAGTTGATCTAGTTCTTTAAATAGCCATTGTTCCAGTATATTTTGTCTTTGGCTGTTGTTGATATCATGAAACGGGCATTCCGTTGAGAATGCAGCGCGTAACTTCTGTATTTGCGGTTCATCCCATTCTGGGTGAAACTGCATCCCAAGCTGACGTTGGTGGCGGAATATTTGCTGTTTGCATAGGCTAGAGCATGCTTCTATATCTATACTTAAAGATGTGCTTTTTTGCTTATCGAAGATAAAGCCTTGCTCGTGCCATTGAGGAACTATCATGGAGGGAAATTTGGCAGTTTTGAAGTGAATAGGTTTCCAACCTAGCTCTGCAGAGGATAAAGGATAGATCTTTGCGCCTAAACTTGATGCAAGTAGCTGTGCACCGAGACAAATCGCTAACACCGGCATATTCCTGTTGATAGCACAAGTTATAACCTCTCGTTCTCGTTGCATCCATATTGGATTATCTGCGACATTCATCGGGCCACCCAAGATAATCAGACCATCAAATATATCCAAATTAGGTAGTCTATTTTCGGGAGCATAAAATGTCTGTAATTGATGTTGGTGACCGTCGGCCCACCGCGATATTCTGCCAATATCCTCAGCAGTGTGATGCTGGATAACAGCGAGCGTTAATGGCGGCATTATTCAAGCTCCTTTGTTTCGAGGTAGATCTCAATCAGGTTTTCGCTATCGGTAGATAGAGCTGAAGCTAATGCGGAAATAGATGGGCTGACACTCGTTGCTTGCTTTACAGTCACCATTACGGGTAGCGCATGATTAACGACTCTAACGAGGTGATCTGCCTCTGGGCGTTTCCCAAGCTGCTTAATAAGAAATTGGTTAGCGCTATTTTGGTTCGCTGAGACACTGATGTATTGTGTATTCTCTGCTTTTGTTAAACCCTTCTCCATATCTAATATTTTGAAGAAGAGAACTTTTTCAATGACGATACTCTGCCCATTAAACTGACTGCTTCCGCCACGTTCAAAGTGCCCCTTTACAACGTCAACTCTAAACTCTGTTAGCGGTGAAGATTGTTTACTTTTTGCTGACTGTAACCGCATTAAATCAAAGGGTTCGGGGACAATAGTCCATAATTGTGAAGGGGTTAGCGCTAACTGTTCCAACTGCTGTTTAACGATGTTGTCAGTTTCTAGATCCTTAAAATGAAACTGAATGATCATTTGCACGTTATGAGGTGGATGATACATAGGTAGATGGGATGCAAATAATGCATCTTTACCACCGAAAAGGATCATGCCGTGGGTGCCATAATGGCTTTGGGCGGCGGTAATGCACGGGATAAAGCCTAAAAATAGGCTAAGAATAACGGGGAAGTAAGTTAGTTTTCTCACATTGGCTCCTATCTGGAATTAATTCAGATGGGGCCGTCCCCGGATGAAATCAGTATATTGCACTACTGGCAGAGGTCGTCCTCTAACTGAGAATGTTACTACAATGAAAGTTAAAGTTACACTCTGATAGCAACTCTGGTTTTGACATCATAATGAAATGAATCGATTCGCTTACAGAGCCCGATAATTTCGCCGAATTAACTTTTAGGCCAGGGTAGTTTCTCTTCGCTCAACTGGCAGATTGCGCAGCATTAACAGCGCATGAAAAGAAGCGTTCACGGATCACATCGTAAGCCCAGTTATAGATAATCGCGTAGACGAGAAAGAATATGACTACGCCGATGTCCATAATAAACACTGTCCAAAAATCTAGCTGTAGCACCCACATCATCAAAGGGAGTGTGGCGACAATCATGCCAAGCTCAAATCCTAGCCCATGGCCTAAGCGCATCTTTATAGAGCGCTGAATGCGGTTTTGACCAAAGATACGGTCAAAGCCTAAGTTATAGATGTAGTTCCATACCATGGCGATTAACGACAAGCCGACAGCCAGGCCCGTGGCTGATTTTGCTTCTGTATCGGTAAAGACTAGCGCCGCAGTGATAACGAAAACCAAGGCAATCGCTTCAAACAATACGCTGTGTAAAATTCGCTCTTTAACATTCATGGTTGGCCTCAATTAAAGTTGTGTAGTCGTTGTTGCTGACTATAATCATCAATATTAGAGAAAGAATCTAGTTAGTTACTATCAGGAAAAGTGATATGTATAACTTGGAACAGTTAAGAATGTTTGTTGAAACTGCCGAATCGGGTTCATTTTCGGCTTGTGCTAGGCGGCTCGGTAAGGTGCAGTCAGCGGTGAGCCAAGGCATAGCCAACCTAGAAATAGAGCTCAACACAAACCTGTTTGACCGCACTAGCCGCAAGCCCTCTTTAACGCCACATGGGGAAAGGTTGCTGCCTTTTGCTCAGGCCATTTTACGGCAAACCTATGAGTTAGACTCAGTGACGAATGCGCTTAATCTTTCCCATGAAACTGAGATTAAGCTAGCAATCGATGATGCGTTGCTGCCGATGATGGCACGTATTTTAGATCCTTTTGCAGAGCATTTTCCTGGTACCAATCTTGAGCTGTATGCAGTAGCGACTCCAGATGTATTAAGCTTGGTTGATGGCGGGAAAGTGGATTTGGGCTTAATGTTTGCCAGTAGCGAATTCCCGCAGAAAGTCGATGTTTGTTATGTTGGAAACATGCCATTTAATGGTGTGGTGAGCCCTGGACATCCTTTGGCTGAGCTTAAGATGGTAACCGTTGCGGATCTGATCCCCCACCGCCAATTGCTGATCCGAAGCCTTGATGGGCAAGCGTTAGCCCACAGCCCAAATGTCTCTTCACATATCTGGTGGGGCAGCAGTTTTAATGCAATCAACGCCTTGGTTAAGCAAGGATTAGGTTGGGGATATATTCCGGCTTATATGGCAGAGCAATATGAGCGTCAAGGTGAGATGGTACGCTTGCAACTTAGCTTTGATCATAAACCATGGCGTGTGCCCATTGATCGCGTGATTGCTAAGCAAAAAGCCAAAGGGCCGGCACTAAGCTGGTTGGCTGATGCTGTAACGGATCTACTTGACGATTAATGAGAAAAGTCAGCTGTTAGCCTGACCCCATATCGCAATATGTCTTTGCTACATGAGGCCAGTTTTGCGATTCCATTTAGCTCAACACTGGGTCTCTGGAGTTAACGTTGCTGTAGACTGGTTTGCTGGTGCTGGTGCTGGTGCTGGTGCTGCTAATGGTTGGTTTATTTCGCTTGTTTGGATCGTATCGTTGAGCATATACCTTGCTAACCAAGCTGTTAGAGGAATGGTTAAGACGATACCAACACTGCCAGCTAGCGCATGAATAATGCTTAAGGCGATAACCGGGGTATTGATGAATTGCGTGAGCGGCATATCTAAACCCCAAACCATCATAATGGTGGTTAATGAGCTACCGGCAAAGGCAAGAATGAGAGTGTTAGTCATGGTGCCCATGATATCTCGTCCGATATTCATACTGGCTTGTATTAGCTGTTTGGGGCTGAGTTTTGGATCGGTGATCTTTAACTCGTTATAGGCTGATGCAATGGAGATCGCGACATCCATGACTGCGCCCAATGCTGAAATCATGATGGCAACAAACATTAACCAGCGGATCTGAATAGGCTGGGTCGCAAGGTAGATCACATCCTCGCTTTTATCTAAGTAGATCCCAGAAAGGTTGGCAAACTCACCAAACACCTGCGCCATAATGCCCGCTGCAATGACCCCGAGTAAGGTGCCACCCATGGCGCAAAAGCTTTTGCGGTTATAGCCGGAGACTAATATGAAATTGACGACGATTTTCAGTCCCATCAGCATGATGGTAATGACAACTGGATTCCAACCAGCAAAGATTGCTGGGATTAACACCCCAACAATAAGCGCGGCAGTAAAATAGAGTGAGATGACTGAATTTAATCCCTCTTTCTTGCCAAATGACAGCAACAATAATAGAAAGGCAAAGCACATCCAGTAGATAGCAGTTGAGCGTTTGTGATTATAGGCCCAATATACTGCACCGTTTGGCGTCTCTCTAATCATCATGATAAAGATGTCTCCTTCAGCCACAAGCACATTATGTTGTCGGCTGAGAGGATTTTGCACTTCGACGATGTTACCTGTTTCATCGCCTTGTAAGATCTCTGCGGTTATAACCTGTAAGCCCGTTAATATAGAGGGGACACGGGGATCTGGTGCAAGATTATTAGAGATAACTGAGACTACACGAGCCTCGACGAACTGCTGTTGTAGCGGTGTCTTTGGTTTTAAACTGTCGCTTAAGCTTGGAGAAACATAAAAGATAAGTGTTGAAACCAAAGCAATAAATAGGGTGAATCGATAGTTTTTTAGCATAGGTTATTAGTCACTAGTTGGCGCTAATATTGTGAAGTTAACGGCGAATTTGTCGGTAGAAATTCGCCATTAACTTAAACAGAACAGGCCTGCGAACAGACCTTTTTTACTGCGATTTACTCAGTAACACAACCGGCATAATCTTGGGTTGGATTGACCGTGTATGAGTTCACGTCATTGACATTGATCGCATCCAAAATACCTGGATATTTAGGGTTGTCTGGATCAATGTTGACACAAATTTCTTTGTTAATCAGTCTATTCCATAGAGCCTGACCTGAACCATTATCGGTGCGAAGTAGGGTAATAGCACCGTTATCTTGGTACTGCTTAATTTCCCAGTTAGGGTTAGTGAAATCACTGGCATTTACGCCTTTGTTGTCTGCCACATACTCAGTCAACATATCGCGGATAGCGTAAACAGGTTCATTCACTGAGTCATAGAAAACATCTTCACCTGTTGCCCAGCCAAACTTCTTAATGTTTGAACCCCAGCGGTAGCTGTTTAGCGCAACCTTGTAGGTCGCCGTTGCATCGAATGGTTTACCATCTATTTCGATGATTTCGATGCGGTTACCTTCATTGGTGACGCTATAGTTGTCATCCATTGCGAAAGAATCACCGGTTAAATCAACTACGAAGTCAATTTTTCCGTCGAACTGATCGTACATATAAGCTTTAGCACCTTTGCGGAACGATACGGTAATGTCACCGTCTTTGTAGGTATTAAAGTAAGTGTAAGACCACTCCATATAACGCTTAAGATTGGCGCCAGTCATGTTAATACCGATAAGGGTATTGTCATACTTATACAGGTTAGTTGAGTCTTTCTTAGCGTACTCTTGACCGTCGATGAGGTTGGAGCTATCTGAGAACAAAGACGCGGCAGAGACAACGGCTCCAGATTTCTCTAGCTGGATCTGGTTAATGAAATCCATTAACGCAGTATCCATTACTTTAGCAGTATGAATGGTTGAATACAGGCGGCCTGCTTCATGGTCGTAATCTTCATGTACCGCTTCGTCAGCGCCAGTACCAGGGGTAAAGTCGCCACCGACGTGGCCTAGAACCAATTGAGCATCCTCTTTGGAGATGTCATGAACATACTGGAACTGTGCAGTGGTAATTTGGCTTTCTTCGATATTTTTTGAGGTGATATTGCTAAGAGTGGTATCGACCATTTCCCACTTGCCATCGCTTTTCTTAAGCTTTATATCGGCTTTAGCTAGCGCCCAGCCCCACTTGCCAGGTTCAATGATTTTAACGCTCTGAGCACGATTGCTTTCGTTATAAGTGCCAGACAAGGTTTTATCTTCAGTGGTGTCAGCACCCTCAATTGAGATGTCTGTAGAGGTGATGTCTTCGCCCTCAGCAGCTTTTTGGATACTTTCAATATAAGTTGCGTGTTCATGTCCTGCTAAAATCACGTCAAACTTATCGGCCATTTCCGCAGCTATTTTATGTACACCAGCGCCGCCTTCTGAGCTACGTCCGATATGGAAAGCGCCGATGATGACATCAGGGCTAAATTTCTCGATTAATTCATCAACTGCTGCACGCGTTGATGCAAGTTCTTCATCAAACTTAAGACCTGCAAAATGGCCCGGCGCAGAGGCTTCCCAGTTAGGCACGTTTGATGGGCTCACACCCACGATTGCGACTTTGGCACCATCGACTTCGAAAATTTGGAAAGCACGGATGTAGTTGGCATCGTTGTCTTCCCATTTGATATTGTTAGATACAACAGCACCATTGAAATGATTTAAGTTACGATCGATGAAGCTACGCTCGAAGTTAAATTCATGGTTACCTGGAACCCAAAGGTCATAATCAAGAGAATTTAACGTTGCAACCACAGGGTGAGTTGGATCGTCATTGAACAGTTGTGCTGAGTTACCTTGAACGGTATCACCGATATCAATCAAGATCATATTTGGGTTGTCAGCTTTTGCTGTTTCAAGCAACGTCGAAATGCGTGTTAAACCGGCATCTGAATCTACTGCATCTAGCGCATAATCATAGCCGAAAATTCGACCGTGAAGATCTGACGTTGCGCCAATAGTTATGGTGACTTCGTCGACTTCATTCTGACTCTTAACAATGATGTCTGGTGTATTGGTTAGTGTTTTTCCCTGCGTAACAACAGGAGCATAGCCGCTATCGGTATTAATAATTGTTTCATCATCCGAACAGCCAGCCAAAGCCGCTAGTACTGCTAAGCACAATACACTGCGAGTAGTTTTTCTCATATTCAACCCCGTATTATTTTAAATAGCGCATTATTTGCACCAATATGACTAAGGCTAATTTGTATGGTCTTAAATATTAAGATTAATGGATAATCCTAATTATCTATTAAAGCTAAAATAGAGTCGTGTTTTTAAAATCTATATAATCTATCTGTAAATAGATGAGAGTAAATAGAATGTTTCACTCTATTATTTCTTTAATAAGACACCTTAGTCGTTAAGTAAATTACGAAATAGTTAATTAGATACTTTATAGTAACTTTTAATTAACTGTGTTGAATTGTATCGGCTTCAATATTAATGGTCGTGATCGGCTTCACACATAATGCGTTACAAGTAGATACATTTTAGTTGCAAAAGAACGCTTTCGAAGCGCAGCGACAAAATTAGTGTGTTTACAAAGGGTAACGAGGGCTATAAAGACTAAAGTTGAAATGATTTTGTTTTTATTGTAATTCGTTGACCGTTTCTCTTTATTTAGAATGGTTTTCATTTTCAAATTCAGGCTTGCTAATGTATTTGTTGTTGATATCTAAATGCTTGAAGTAACTTTGAGATGGTCTCGGTGAGTTTGATATAAATGCCAATATATTTACGGTCGCTAATCTATAGTTATATATACCCATTTATACGTGCTATGGTGTGAACCGATGGATTTAGTCAATCGCAAATATGAACATGAGTATTATTAGGTCTTGACTGTATTGGTTAAACTTTATAGGGAGAGTAAAGTGAAAATAATAGTGAATATATTACTGACTGTATTAGTAACCAGTTTTTCGCTGCTCACTTTTAGCGTTAACGCTAATGGTGCTGCCGTGGTCGATATCAAACCCAGCGAATTTTTCTCTCTTAGTGAAATAAAAAAAGCCCCCGTTACCACCGTTCCTCCACTTGAGTTTATCGCAGCCAGTGATGGCGAAACTCTTGCGTTACGCAGTTATATTCCAAAAAAGCCCAAAGCTATAGTGGTCTTTTATCATGGGGCCGGCGCTCATAGTGGTCTAATCTACCCACATGTTGGTGTGGGGCTGCGTGATGGTTATAACATTGCGGTATTGACTCCTGATATTCGAGGCCACGGTTCATCATCAGGCCCTAGAGGTGATGCTCCTGAAATAGAGCTGGTGTGGCAAGATATTAATAGCGTCATTGAACACGCACGTAAACGCTACCCAAGCTTACCGCTTTATTTGGCTGGGCACTCTTCAGGTGCTGGACTAATCCTTAACTACTCTAGTTGGGATCAACAAAAGAGCACTGCGGGTTACTTTTTTATTGCCCCTTATTTTGGGTTTCGCTCAGAGACTGAACATGATGAACCTAAGCCGTATTCTTTTAGCTCTGTCAGTGTTTACCCGTTTGTAGTCAATGCTATGAGTGGTGGCTTATTAATGGGTCATTCAAAAGCAGTGCAATATCATTTTCCACAGCAAGTGCTGGATAATAATCCTAAAATTGTATCTTTCAATACGGTTAATATGTCTAATGCACTGACTCCTGAAGCGCCAGATGAACAGCTGCAACAACTGCAAAATTACGACTTATGGATTGGTGATAAGGATGAAGCGTTTGATGCGAATAAGGTAATCGCTTTTGCTGAGGCTAATCGGCCAAAGCTTGCTGGAAATACACTGAAAAAGTTAGCAAATGAAAATCACTTTTCTATTTTATTAAATACCCATCAATATATCGGCAATGCTATTCAGCAGCGAATGGTTGAGGGTAAAATGGAGGCTGTAAAATAGCAGTTGGGTAAAAATAACGCTTAACTCTTTTAGTGCTTAAGGTATTGAATACTAGTTGGTATTTTTTAGTGTTTACACTGCTACCTATACTTCATTTTCAGCCGAGGTCAGGTTCAGCTGTCATATTCTGTTAGAATAGCGCCCATAATAAAAACAATATGCACGCATTTGGGAACCATGAAAGAATTTATCATTATTGGCGCAGGTCAGTCTGGGCTATCTATGGCTTACAACCTATCTAAAAACAACAAAGATTACCTCATTTTAGATGCCAACGAACATATTGGCGCACCTTGGCTAAAACGTTGGGATTCACTAAAGCTTTTCACTCCTGCCGAATACAATCACCTTCCAGGAATGCCATTTCCATTCCCTAAGGGCTACTACCCTAATAAATATGAAGTTGCTGATTACTTGAAAAACTATGTCGAGAAATTTTCGATGCCAATTAAGTTTAATCAAAAAATTAATTCGGTAAAGAAAGTCGATGGCATTTTTGAAATCAACAGTGATAGCGCAAGTTATCAAGCTAAGCAGCTGATTATTGCTACAGGGCCTTTTCATACGCCTTATACACCAGCGTGCCATGTTGATATAGCCTCGGATATCACCCAACTGCATAGTGAAAACTACAAGAGTCCACAGCAGTTGCAAGATGGTGATTGCTTGGTGGTTGGAGCGGGTGATTCTGGGGTGCAAATCTTATCGGAGATTGCCGAAACTGGGCGCAAAGTGCACTTTTCTGGTACTGATAAAATCGCTGCTATTCCACAATCATTCCTAGGTAAAACACTTTGGTGGTGGTTCACTAAAATTGGCTTTTTATCGGTTTCTCGTTTTAGCAAAATAGGTAAGTGGTTAAGCAACGGTGTACAGCCGGTTATTGGTACTGATGTGAAGTCCTTGCTAGCAAAAGACAATGTGATCCATATGGGCAGAACCTTGTCCGCAGATGAAACCAGTATCAAGTTTCAAAAAGGCAGCGTGAGTAGCATTAAGAATGTCATTTGGGCGACAGGCTTTAAACCTAATTTCTTTTGGATTGAAGATATCTCTTTTGATGAAATGAACTACCCGAGTAACTATCGCGGCGTGAGTAAGGACGTCGATGGGCTCTATTTCATTGGCTTGCCTTGGTTATATACCCGCGGCTCTGCAACCTTAGGTGGTGTATGGAAAGATGCTAAGTATTTGATGACTCATATTTTGGAACAGCCCAAACATGATTCCCGTTAGAACGATTGCAATTGTTTATGGTGTTTTATGGGATGTGAGTAAGTAGCAAGATAGATAATCATGAGCTGATTTTTTTAATCATCAGCTCATGTAGTGTATTAACGGTCTAGCATTAGTTCATTTGGCAATTGGTGCCTGAAGCGCTAACACATCGTCTAAATTCGATTAGACATTGTCTTGCGCCGTTCTCTTCCATCAAGCAGTCGTCAAATCGATTGGCACATTGTTGGCAAGTTACTGCGTAGGCTGATGCTGCGATAGTTAGACCCAGCCCAGTTAAAACCACTTTTGCTATCTTGTTAAATTTCATATCAAGTCCTTTGAATGTGAATAGCCTATATTGGCGTTGCTTAAGTTATTGCTAAATTACAATCATCACAATAGCCCAAAAGTATGGCATTAGCTGAGCCTATTTTATCTGGCTCTTTGCTTGGCATTATATGACTCTAAAGTGGTGCGTAACGGTACAGATTTGATTTGCGAAATGATCAAAGTGACCAGTTGAATCACTGCTATTGAGATAAGCAGTGCACCCATAAAATGGTGTTGTGTTTGCAGCAAATATATTCCATTAGCAACAAAGTAAGCGATTGTAATACTTTGATAAGTATCTTTGTCTGACAGCCTAAATCGGTTTAAGGCTATGTCCCATTTGATTGATGCGGAGTTAGTGAGTCCGCCGAGCTTAACTTTTAGCTCGCCTTTTTTTAATTCCGTTTTATAGCCACTCAATTGCAGCTCTTTTTGTAAACTTTCCACAATATTAATATCCTTATTAATTTCCTGATTTAACGTTTGTCACATAGGAATCCTACGACTATGTGGTAAACATAAAGGCGATTACGCTTTATAGGCTCGTCAATGAGTATAATTCATCTGATTCATCAGGCGTAGTAGGTACTGAGTGCCATTAATATTGAAGGTTAGTGGCAGCAGTAACGATGCAATGCATCGCACTGCTAACGAGTTCTGGTTGCAATTGCTTGAACGACAGCACCTAACCCTGTGTGATAAACCCCTTCATGAACCTCTCTTTGTTGTTCTTGTAGATATACCATCGAGAGTTGTGTGATTTCGCTGCTTAATGTTTGCTTAGTTTGCAACACGTCGGCATTTTTACCACCACCAGTGTTACGTTGAATTTGCGCGGGTGTATAAGCCTCAACTAAAAAACTGCCGCCTCTTTTAAGTGAACGATGCAACTTTGAGTACAGCCTTTGTCTTATGGAGGAGGGCAATGGGCAGAAAATCGAAATAATGCCGTCCCATTGATTTTCACCGAGATCATAATCAGCTAGATCGGCATGGATAGTTTCGATAGAGACATTATTCAATTTTGCTAATTGTTTTGCTTTGATTAAGCCGACGATTGATGAATCGACCGCGGTGACGCTAAAGCCAGCTTTTGCTAGGAAAACAGCATTACGTCCTTCTCCTTCACCTAAGCTCAATATTTTTCCTTGTGGTATAACATGGTAATTATCTTTTAAAAAGTCGTTTACTTGCGTGCCGTAGGCATACTCCGAGTTGCTATAGCGTTGATCCCACATGAGCTTGTCTCCATTAGCTTTGTTGGTTAGCGGTGAGGTGTTAATGACATGCTACTAGTTCAAGTCGACTTGAGGTCAAGAGAGATTTATGGATATAGGAAAAGTTTCCAAGATAGCTAAACTTCCAGTCTCAACCATTCGCTATTATGAAGAGAAAGGGCTTATTCGCGCTATCGGGCGTAATGGTTTGCGGCGTGACTTTGCCGATGATGTTATTCAGAAGCTGGCGCTGATTGCGTTGGGTCGCAATGTTGGTTTATCGCTGGATGATATTGGCGCCATGTTCACTGAAGATGGTTTAGTTATCGATCGTGGTCGACTAATTGAGAAAGCGGACTTACTTGACGAACAGATTTCAAAAATGATGGCTATGCGCGATGGTTTAAGACATGCGGCAGCCTGTAAGGCGAGTAATCACTTAGCGTGTCCTAAATTTCTCCGCTACCTTAAAGTCGCGGGTTATCAAAGCTACCGCCCCAAAGCTAAGTTTTGAAGTGGTAATGAATGTCTGAGATTAGAGAGTATTGCTTTCAGCTCTGTCAAAGTCGCTTTAACAGAGCTGAAGCTATGCTTTAAAGCCATGTTTAAAAATAGTTTTACAGCTAGTTTTATGGCTGCTTTGCAGCTGATAATTGTTCAACAAGCTCGATTAAATCACTCGCCACATAATCAGCCTTATCAAACAACTCGAATTGATACTTACCGGGTCGTTGAATAAACGCGGTTTGCATGCCAGCTTTAGCTGCACCCGCGATATCCCAGCCGTGAGCTGCAACCAACATAGATTGCTCTGCATCAATATCCATCTCTGCGAGTGCCCACTGGTACACTCTTAAATCAGGTTTAAAGATCTGTAAGCTCTGCACGGTCAATGAGTCATCGAAATATTGTGTCAATCTGGCATTTTTCAGTTGGCTTTGAATTCCACTGTCAGACGAATTGGTCAGCGTGACTAATTTTATTCCCATCGCCTGGAACTGTTTGAGCGCTTGGATAACATCTTTATGAGGTTGTAAGTCTCCAAAAGGAACCTGAATTGCTTGTTTAGCCTCCGCTTGTGTCAGCGGAATATGCTGTTGTTGGGCCACAAGTTGCAGCGCTGCAATACCAATGTCGCTAAAGTGGTGATAATCGTTAATAGCATTACTGACTAAAGAGTAATGCAACATAGTGGTAAACCAACTTGTAACTAAATCATCGCGGCCATTTAGCGCTTTAGTGACTGACTCTGCCACGTTACCGAGATCTAACAAAGTTTCGTTTACATCAAAGAAGATGACTTTAGGTAGCTCTGGTTGTGGTTTATTGATGCTATCGGCAGCACTGGCTGTAGCTGACATAAGGGATACTCCAATCAATATAATGGCGATAAGGTTAAATTTCATCATGATCTCTATTAAATGTTGTAAAGCCATTCCGGCATAATTTCTAACGCGAGCGCTTCTAGTGTTCGGTCGAAACCTGTGAATATTGTTAGCGATAAAATGATTAAAGATAAGCCCATAATTTTTTTGGCTATAGCTCCACCAGTTAACCACTTTCCTACGGAGTTCTTCATCAAAAGGCTGAAACCAATTAAGGGGATTGCTGTACCGACGCCAAACGCTAACATCACCACAAAAGCACTGCCCATGCTTTGACCTGTAGATGCTAAAGCGATAGCGGCGCCCAACGTAGGGCCTACACATGGCAGCCATACAAGCCCTAAAGAAGCACCAACCGCAAACTGTGTCATGACGCCATTACCACTGATATGGTGGTCTGGTAACTTGCTGGTTAATAAAGATAGTTTCAAGGTTAACCACTCACCCGCTTTGGGAATTAGAATCGTTAACGCAATGGCTAATAGTAGCGTGGCGGAAAAGTAACGCAGTAGCTCAGGTGACAAGCCGAGGCTAATTAACGCAAAGGTTAATACTGTGCCAGCCAGGGCAAACGATAAGCTTAAGCCCAATGCGAGCATGACAATCCCTTTGCGGGAGCTTTGCACTGCAGAGCTTGCCACCACAGGAATCATGGGTAATACGCAAGGCGATAGCAGGCTAAGTACACCTGCTAAAAAAGCCAAAGGTATGGCAAAGGTGTCCATATTACATACTCACTGAATTGAGGGCTGAGAAGATTTTTTGTTCGCGAGTTTCGGCCACACTAAACCAAACTTGGTCCTTGCCTTTAAAGAGATATAAGCTCGATTGACGCGGGGCTTTAAAGTATTTAACCCACTCCTTTTGATCATCAAAATCAACCACAAGCACCTTAATGTTGCTCTGTGGATGAGCAGTAAAATAATCATTCAGTACCTGTTGTTGTTTTTTACATGTCGGGCACCAAGTGGCATAGATATCAACCAAAATGGTCTCGCCTTTCGCTTGAAGTTGATCGAAGGTTGGTTTGTCAAAAGGGATTTTATCGAAGCTGCTAGCATGCACCGGTAGGCTAAAAATGAGTGACGCTGTGATGGCAGCTGCAAAACGTTTAATTGATTTAAATGACGACATAATATGCTCTCCTTGGGTTAGTTTTTAGCAGCATAGATGAGTTCGCTTTTTCACTGAATAGCATATAAATTAGAAGTTCTTTCAAAAAAAAATTGAAAATAACGATGAAATTTTTTGACGTTAAGGTATTTGTTCTTGCTTGTGAACTTAAGAATCTCTCAGCTGTCGCTAGAGAGCTATCTATTACACCGGCAGCGACAAGTGCGGCATTAAAAAGGCTGGAATCGGAGTTGAATAGCCGCTTACTGCAGCGTTCTACTCGTAGCTTAACACTCACCCAAAGCGGTGCAGATTTTTTACCTTATGCACGCACAGCATTAGAGAGTTTAGATGTTGGCAGGCAAGCGATTTCAGGTGAAGAGCTAAAGGGAAATATCATACTATCCGTGCCTTCTGACCTCGGGCGGAATACTTTGCTAAGTCACTTCATCGAGTTTCAAAACCAGTATCCAGGTATCAAGTTAACCGTCAAAGTGAGTGATAAATATGCCGATTTTTACTCGCAGAATTTAGATGCTTCAATACGTTATGGCGAGCCGGAAGATTCAGCATTGGTGTGCCTGCCTATTATTCGTAATGCCACGCGAGAACTGTGTGCTTCTCCTGAATATTTACAGCAGTTTGGTACCCCGACTAAGCCAGAAGAGCTGGTAAATCATAATTGTTTACATTTTTCTGGTGATGACACTCTGTCTAGTCATTGGCGATTTTATAAAGATTTAAGCACGGTTTCGGTGAAAGTAAGTGGTAGTCATGTGTCAGATAATGGAGATTATCTACGTTTGTTAGCACTTAAAGGGGTGGGGAACACCTACAAAACAGGTTTAGACGTGCAGCAAGATATTGCAGAAGGACGGTTAATTTCTCTACTTCCTAAATATAAGAAAGAAAACTCGCCATTGAATATGGTGGTCGCACATCGAAAAAGTTACGACAGTAATTTGGTTGCACTTCGAGAGTTTCTTGTTAAGGCATTGTCGAATTAAAGGTGATTACAATTGACGGGCTGGCTATTTTTCAAACAGAGTCAGTTGTAAGGCCTGTCCACTTTTGAATCTTTTTTATATTTAGGGGGAATAATGATGACTTTTATTTAGAGTTTTATCATTGTCCTTATGAAAGCTTGATTTAAAGTATTGCTCTTTCAGTACATCGGTTTATGTGTTGCTATTGGTCATGCTAAATAGTGACTTTTCTTTAGATGCTCTGAAAATATTTTGCGATTAAATGCTTCTTTTCTGCGATAGCATAATACCGAATAGTTATGTTTGACATTATTAAAGTCACTTTAATATGGCTGAGTTATAAACTGAGTCACTATTGTCATTCACAGCTATTCGTAAACCTATCAATTTAATTTTTAATTAAGGGAAATAAATGAATAAGCCATTTTTTAGTAATTTTTTAGAAGAGCAAGATCTTAAAAAAGTCACAGGGGGTATCGTCGCGGGTGATGGTGGTTGCGTTATCACAGATAAAAGAAAGGATGAATTAGAGCATACGATGAAGCATCCCTCTGATGGTGATGAAGGTGGCGAATTAGAAAGTATGTAATATCAAAAAAAGTGCTGTTTCAGCACTTTTTTAACTGCCAGAAGAGGTTATAAGTGAGCCATAAAGTTCTATGCTTAACCCATAGCCAAGATTATTACGTTACTGAATTGGTGGATGCTAGTTTAGCCGCCTTAGGTTTGAAGATGGTCAGGATGAATACAGACCAGTTTCCATTGAATATTCAAATTTCAGCGATGCAAACTAATCAGGGGATTAATGGTACGATTGAAATTGATGGCGTTCGTCACTATTTATCTGACTTCGTCGCAGTTTGGTTTAGAAAAAATCAACACTCTAATTTGAACTCTGCCCTGACGGGTGAAACGTTAAGCCAAGCTACCAAAGAGTCAACGGCGGCAAAAAATGCGGTGTTGTATGCATTGGAATCGATATTCTGGTTTGACTTTCCTTTTGACATCCAACGTGCAGAAAATAAGCAACTGCAACTGATTCTTGCTAAAAAGTGTGGGCTGACAATTCCGAACTCGTTACTAAGCAATTCCCCTGACGCAGTAAGGCAGTTTTTTGATAATGAAAATGGTCATCTTATTACCAAGATGCTGACACCTTTAACCACTTTCATGCACAATCCCAAGGCTTTCGTTTATACCTCAAAAGTAAACAGAGAACATTTATCCAAATTAGACAGTTTGAAATATTGCCCGATGCAGTTTCAACAGGAGATAGAAAAGGCTTATGAACTGCGAGTCGTTTTTGTAGCTGGTGAATTTTTTACCGGGAAAATCTCATCTAAAACAGCGGTAAGCAAACAAAGTTTGGATTGGCGTAGTACAGAGCATCCGCACTTATGTTGGAAGCCTTATCAACTGCCAGACACTGTTTGTCAGCAGATCAGGCTTTTAATGGCGCGTCTTAGTTTAAATTTTGGGGCATTGGACATTATCAGAGCGACGAATGGGGATTATGTATTTTTGGAGGTTAATCCATGCGGTGAATGGGGAATGCTGCAAAAGGAATTAGACCTTCCTATAGCGCAATCTATAGCGCGATGCATCAAGAATAACGTAAATACAGGGCTATCTCATGAGTAATAACGTTGTGTTAATCATTACACATTCTAACGATAATCAATCAGTCGAGACGGTTGCTAAGCACCTTTTAGGCTATGGGGTGAGAGTCGCCAGATTTAATACAGATCTGTTTCCGACTAAGGTTAGCATTGCCTCCTATCAAGGCTTAGATAAAGAGCAAGTATTGACCTTGGAAACGGGTGAGCAATATCTATTATCGGATATTGGTGCAATCTGGTATCGCCGATTTCATATTGCTCGGGATTTACCTAAAGATATCGACAGGCAAACCAGAAATGCTTGCTTTGAAGAATCTAAACGTACTGTTCTAGGCTATTTTGACGCTTTGAATGTGTTTAAGATTGATGATTATTGGAGTATTCGAAAAGCATCATCTAAAGAACTGCAACTCATTAAGGCCGATGAACAAGGCATAGATATCCCAGATACTCTCACCACTAATGATCCTCAAGCAGCACTTAATTTTTATAATAAACATAATGGCAATATTATTACCAAAATGCAGACAGCTTTTGCTATTTATGAGGATGGAAAGGAAAATGTAGTCTTTACAAATCCAGTAAAAGAAAGTGACTTAGATAGACTTGAGGATTTACGTTTCTGCCCAATGCAATTTCAGCAATCTCTGCCGAAGGAGTTAGAACTGCGGGCAACAGTGGTTGGGGACAAGGTTTTTTGCATCGCTATCAACAGTAATGAGTTTCAAACTGAAAACTACGACTGGCGAAGGAAGGGCGCAACAACATTAGCTGCTTGGTTTGCTTATGATTTACCGGAGCAAGAGGCTCACAAGCTGATTAAGCTTACTAAGAGTTTAGGGCTGAATTATGGCGCTGCAGACTATATTTTGACGCCTAATGGTGAACTAAAGTTCTTAGAAATTAACCCATGTGGTGAGTTCTACTGGGCTGAAGCATATCAAAAACAAGAGATTTGCGCTGCGCTTGCCAGTCACCTTGTTAGCAATATGGCTAAAAAAAGAGAGTTGTAAGTGAAATTTGTGGGGGAAGCACTCCCCCACTTAACGTGGTACTTTACTCTGGATCATAATCCAAAACAGGCATTAGCCAGCGCTCAGTCTTTTCGATACTCATGCCCTTACGCGCGGCATAGTCTTCAACCTGATCGCGACCAATATTGGTCACGCCAAAGTAGCGTGATTTAGGGTGAGCAAAATACCAACCTGATACCGCTGCGGTTGGGAGCATAGCATAGCTTTCGGTGATATTAAGGCCGATAGTTTCATCTGGCTTTAATAAATCCCACAGCAAACCTTTCTCGGTGTGATCTGGGCAGGCAGGGTAACCGGGAGCTGGGCGAATACCTTTGTATTTTTCACGAATAAGCGCTTCGTTATCAAGTGTTTCATCGCTTGCATAACCCCAAAACTCTTTGCGCACTCGCTCATGCATACGCTCGGCGAACGCCTCGGCTAAACGGTCGGCCAAACATTTAAGCATAATGGCGCTGTAGTCATCATGATCGGCTTCAAAGCGTGCTACGTGCTCGTCAATACCGTGGCCTGCAGTAACCGCAAAGCCGCCCATGTAATCGGCAACTCCCGAGTCTTTTGGTGCAACAAAATCGGCTAAACAGAAGTTATCGTTCCCCACACGTTCTATCTGCATCCGCAGGTGATGAGTGGTCATCTCAAGCTCGCTGCGAGTTTCATCGGTGTAAAGCTCGATATCATCGTGGTTAACAGTATTGGCTGGGAACAGTCCGATAACGCCTTTGGCTGTTAGCCACTTTTCACTGATGATTTTTTCCAGCATCGCTTTACCATCGGCAAACAGTTTACGTGCTTCTTCACCGACCACTTCATCTTCTAGAATACGTGGGAAATGCCCGTGTAACTCCCAGCTTCTAAAGAAGGGGGTCCAATCGATACGTTCAACTAAATCTTCTAGCGGGTAGTCATCAAATACCTGGCGCCCAAGCTGATTAGGCACGAATGGGGTGTAGTTTTGCCAGTCATGCTGGCAACGATTTTCACGTGCAGCTGCAATAGAGGTGATGATCTTGCGCTTAGTCTGCGACAGACGCTTTTCGCGCATCACATCATATTCGGCGTAAGCTTCATCGATAGTGGCTTGGCGTGTCTCGTTATTAATCAGCTTTGACACCATAGGCACAGCGCGAGAAGCATCGGCGATATAGATCGCACCTTCAGGTGAGTGCGGCGCGATCTTAACCGCGGTATGGATTTTTGAGCAGGTAGCGCCGCCAATAATCGACGGAATAGTTAAGCCTGCTTTATGGAAGGACTTAACGTTATGTACCATTTCATCCAGACTTGGAGTGATGAGGCCTGACATACCAATGATGTCGACGTTTTCGGCTTTAGCCACCTCGATGATCTTCTCAACCGGCACCATCACGCCTAAATCAATCACTTCGTAACCATTACAGGCCAGCACGACACCAACAATATTTTTGCCGATATCATGGACGTCGCCTTTAACCGTCACCATTAAGATTTTTCCGTTGGACTGGCCAGCAACTTTTTCAAGTTCAATATAAGGGTTGAGGTAAGCAACAGCTTTTTTCATCACTCGTGCCGATTTAACTACTTGTGGCAGGAACATTTTGCCTGAGCCAAATAGGTCACCTACGATGTTCATGCCATCCATTAATGGCCCTTCAATTACATCTAGCGGGCGACTGGCTTGGCTACGTGCCTCTTCAGTATCTTCATCAATAAAATCCGTAATGCCTTTTACTAATGCATGAGCTAAGCGCTCATTGACCGGTTTTGTGCGCCACTCTAAATCTTCTTTCTTGGCGGCCTGACTGCCATCGCCACGGAATTTTTCTGCCACTTCGAGTAGCAATTCAGTATTACTTGAGTCGTTAACGGTGCATGGCAAGTTCTGCACAATGGCTTCGACCCGCGCTTTAAGCTCAGGATCAATATCATCGTATATCGCCAGTTGCCCAGCGTTAACAATACCCATATCCATACCAGCTTGAATGGCGTGGTACAGGAATACCGCATGAATCGCTTCACGTACCGGGTTATTACCACGGAACGAGAATGACACGTTGGAGACACCGCCTGAAATCATGGCATGGGGCAGGGTACGCTTTATCTCTGCGGTGGCTTCTATAAAATCGACCGCGTAGTTGTCGTGTTCTTCAATACCAGTAGCAATGGCGAAAATATTCGGGTCAAAGATAATGTCTTCTGGCGGGAAGCCCACTTTATCAACCAACACATTGTATGCGCGAGTACAGATCTCTACTTTACGTGCTTTAGTATCGGCTTGGCCGACTTCATCGAATGCCATCACAATGGCAGCCGCACCATAGCGTTTCACCAATGTGGCTTGCTCAATAAACTTCTCTTCGCCCTCTTTAAGCGAAATAGAGTTAACGATGCCCTTACCTTGAATACATTTTAGGCCCGCCTCAATCACCTCCCACTTAGAGGAGTCGATCATAATCGGTACACGTGAAATATCTGGCTCAGAGGCTATAAGGTTAAGAAACTTGTGCATGGTTTCAGCGCCATCGAGCATGCCTTCATCCATGTTGATATCGATGATCTGCGCGCCGTTTTCAACTTGATCGCGGGCAACACTGAGCGCTTCTTCATATTCGCCGGTTTTAATCAGGCGTAAAAACTTAGCCGAGCCAGTAACGTTAGTACGTTCACCTACGTTTAAAAATAGTGAGGTTTCATCAATCGTGAGCGGCTCGAGCCCTGATAGGCGGCAAGCTACTGGAATATCGGGCAGTTTTCGTGCTGGATGCTTAATAACGGCTTCGCGAATGACGCGGATATGAGCTGGCGTGGTACCACAACAGCCGCCAATCACGTTTAAAAAGCCTTCCTCGGCCCACTCTTCGATGATTTCTGCCATTTGTTCAGGTGTTTCGTCGTAACCACCAAATTCATTGGGTAGACCAGCGTTAGGGTGCGCCGAGACAAAACACTCGGATATTTTTGATAACTCTTCTACATATGGGCGCAGCTCTTTTGGCCCTAATGCACAGTTAAGCCCAATGGTTAATGGCTTTACATGGCGCAGTGAGTTGTAAAAGGCTTCAGTCGTTTGCCCGGTAAGTGTTCGGCCTGAGGCATCGGTAATGGTGCCTGAGATCATAATGGGCAGGCGGAAACCTTGAGTGTCGTAGACGGTTTCAATGGCAAATAGTGCCGCTTTTGCATTGAGGGTATCAAAGATGGTCTCAACCATAATGATATCGCTGCCGCCGGCAATAAGCGCATTAATCGACTCAATATAAGCTTCGACAAGCTCATCGAAACTGACGTTACGAAACCCAGGGTCGTTAACATCAGGGCTGATGGAGCAAGTACGGTTGGTTGGACCAAGGACGCCAGCGACATAGCAATGACGGCCCGTTTCTGCTTCAACTTCATTGGCGGCTTGTCGAGCAAGACGGGCACCAGCAAGATTAATTGCAGCTGAGTGCTCCTCCATGTCGTAATCGGCCATCGCGATGCGAGTTGCATTGAAGGTGTTGGTTTCAATGATATCGGAGCCAGCCAGCAGGTAATCTTTATGGATCTGCTTGATCGCTTCTGGCTGAGTGAGCACCAACATGTCGTTGTTACCCTTTACATCACAATGCCAGTTTTTGAACTGCTCACCGCGGAATTGTTGCTCTTCAAATTTGCGATCTTGGATCATGGTGCCCATCGCACCATCAAGTAGTAGGATCCCTTCCTCTAACTTTTTAGTCAGTACTGCTAAAACCTTGTCGGCAGTATCTTGGGTGTGCGGGACTGGGCTCAGGGTATGTGTTGCCATAAAAAATTCCTACCAAATACAGAGTCGCAAAATATAAATTCAGTTACCTTGTCCATTCTTATCAACTAAAAGCTAGCATTACTAGATAAAGCTATTTTTGTTTGGACATTTATACGTATAGACGGCCATAATACGTGAGTCATTAGCGAAAGTGCAAGCCCTAAAACCTGATACTTTTTCATGACGAAAATGTGAAGGTTTACTTGTAAGTATATGATTAATATAATTAGTTGGATTGTTTGGTGAAAAAAACCAAGATAATTTTACTGCGTCATGGTGCCTGTGAAGGTGGCAATGTTTTACGTGGTCATACGGATGTTGTGCTGAGTTTAGCTGGAAAAGAGCAGCTAAATGTGGCTTTTTCGACTCTTAAAAATAGTAAAACCTGTCATTTGGCTAAAAACAGCATGGCGGATCTAGTGGTGAGTTCGCCATTATTGCGCTGCTCAGAGCCAGCTCACGCTTTTGCTATACAGCACAATATTAATTTTGTTGAACAGCCTGGCTTTATGGAACTTAATTTTGGCGATTGGGATGGGCAGCTTTTCACTGAGCTTTATCAGCTATTTGCTGAACGGCTAGATGCTTACTGGGCAAACCCATGGGCCAATTCCCCACCAAACGGCGAAACGATGCAAGCTTTTGAGTCTAGAGTCGATAAGGCTTGGGACGCTCTACTTGAGCAGCATAAAGGTAAGGTTATTTTACTATTAACCCATGGCGGGGTTATTCGGCATTTAATGGCTAAATCACTCGGACTAAAACAGTGCGCAGGGATCTACAGTGCTTTAAAGTTGCCCTATGCTGCGACGGTGGTTATCGATGTATTAGACGACGGTGACCAGCAATACCTAAGCCTTAATTGGGGACTGGAGTAGCGAGTAGTTGATCAAGTGCAATGCCTTATTGGCATTGCGTGATAAACTGCCACATTATTACCTCAACAATGAGGTAAACAACACGATTTTTATTTGAGTTAGGTGCCTAATCGCACAAATTGGGAACCGGTGGCCGAATACGGCTAATGAGTCCGGACTGTACCCGCAACTGTATGGGTGTGAAATAATTTTCGCCCCAAGTCAGATACCAGCCTAACTGAACCATACTGAATAACTTGAGCGGGTGTCTCAAGGGAGTTTATTAGCACATGCTTTGCAGTTTATTGAATGTCTAATCAGGCATCAGAAACAGTCCTTACTGTTAGCGGCTTAGGCTGGAAATTAAATGGCCAGTCCATATTATCAGATATCGAATTTAGCTTAGCTAAAGGGCAGATGCTGGGAATAATCGGCCCCAATGGCGCGGGTAAATCCAGTTTACTGCGCTGTCTATATCGCTTTATCAAGCCTACAAGTGGCGAAATCAACCTATTTGGTCAGCCAATAACAGCACTATCTGCAAAGGCATTTGCCAAGCAGATTGCCGTAGTACTGCAAGATACACCACATCATTTTGAGATGACCACAACTCAGCTTGTCAGCCTTGGATTGACGCCCCATAAAGGCGCATTTGAATTCACCAATGCTGATGATCGAGAGGTTGTGGCTCAGGCTCTAATTAAAGTGGGCTTAGCTGATAAAGCTAACCAAGCTTATGAAAGCTTATCGGGTGGCGAGAAACAGCGTGCGCTCATCGCTCGTGCGATTGTGCAGCGGCCACAGCTGTTGATTTTGGATGAGCCGACAAATCATCTCGATATCCGCTACCAAATTCAAACCCTAGAGTTACTGCACACGCTTAACATTACGGTCATCACCTCAATTCATGATCTTAATCTTGCCAGCGCTTTGTGCGACGAGTTATTACTCCTTGATAAAGGGTGCGGTGTAGCAAAAGGCACTCCCAAAGCAGTGTTAACCGAGCAACGTATCGGCGAAGTGTTTGATGTCTGTTGTGAAGTTAAACCTCACCCGCAGCACGGTAACCCGCTTATCAGTTATTTCTATGGTTATGAACCGCGCAGTAAATCGCATCATGGATTAGAAGAGGGTGGCAAGGATGTCTAATTCATTGTCTGCTATTACTCAGGCTAAATGGCAACAGTCTTATCAATTGCTCTTGCTACTTACGCTATTACTTATAGCTATTCTTACACCATTTGCCGCAACCAGTTTTGGTGCGGCGAGTATCTCAGCGAGTGATGTGTTACAGGTATTTAGTCACAAATTTTTTGGCCTAGGTGACAACCAAGGTGTGACTGAACGCATTATTTGGGAGCTAAGGTTACCGCGAGTGATGCTTGCATTTATTGCTGGAGCGGGCTTATCGATAGCTGGAAGCGTACTGCAAACTGTGACTCGTAATCCGTTGGCGGACCCTTACCTATTTGGCATATCCTCGGGTGCGTCCTTTGGCGCGGTGGTGGTTTTAACGCTATTTAGCCAAAGTATATTGTGGTTAAGCTTACCACTTGGTGCATTTATCGGTGCCAGCTTATCAGTATTAATGGTGCTTGGTTTATGTGGCCGAAACTTGTCGACTCAGGTAGAGCGGATGCTGCTATCTGGTGTCGCTATCTCATTTATGTTTGGCGCAATGGCCAGTTTATTGCTGTATTTTTCGAGCCCTCAAGCTGCCGCTTCAGTGCTTTTTTGGAGCCTAGGTAGCTTTGCAAAAGCCAGTTGGACAGGGTTAATTCTACCAGCGATTATTGTGTCGATTTGTACGCTAATTATTCTGCTATCTAAGAGGCAGATCATAGCGATGCGAGCCGGCGATGAGACTGCGCACACTTTAGGGATAAACGTTGGACGTTTACGGTTATCTATGTTGTTACTGTGCTCGCTTATCACTGCGATATTAGTCGCCAATTGCGGTGGCATAGGTTTTATCGGTTTAATGGTACCGCACACAGTGCGCTTACTCTTTCCTGGCCGCTATCCGTTGCTGCTAACTGCTGCGATAGGCGGGTTATTTATGGTTTGGGTTGATGTATTGGCACGTACATTATTGAGCTATCAAGAGCTGCCTGTGGGAATTATCACCGCGGTGATGGGAAGTATATTTTTCTTGTTTATTTTAGGCAGCCGCAGTGCAAAACGCACTTAACGTGGCTGCAGTTTAAATTATCCCTTTTGGGATGTTGGGAGCAAAAGGTTAGATGTTTAATATAAAGCCATTGAGTTCAGAGTTTGATGAAACAATTCAACAGAAAATTGACACCAAAACTAAACCATTAGGTGCGCTTGGCGATCTAGAAGCACTGGCCCTGCAAATTGCAAAAGTGCTTGGTAAAGAGAGTCCACAGATCAACAACCCTAAAATGATGGTCTTTGCTGCTGATCATGGTATAGCGGACTCCGGAGTATCAATAGCACCGAGTGAAGTGACAGCACAAATGGTCAGGAATTTCATGGCGGGCGGGGCTGCAATTAACGTGTTTACACGTCAAGTCGGTTTAGAGCTTGAAGTGATAGATTGTGGTGTATTGCAACCCTTTGAAAGTGAGAGTGGTGTTATTGATCAGCGTTTAGGGGCGGGCACAGGCCCGATTCATAAGCGCGCAGCGATGACACTTGGGGCAGTTAAGCAGGGGTTTGATATGGCTACTGCTCGCGTTCAACTGCATCACCAAAATGGTTGTAACCTGATAGCGCTTGGCGAAATGGGCATAGGCAATACCTCTGCAGCCGCTGCGATTATGTCAGTGTTAACCGGGATCCCCGCGAGCGATTGTGTGGGGCGCGGTACCGGGATCGATGCCGCCACATTTAAGCGTAAGCAGATGTTAGTTGAGCAAGCTATGTTACTGCACCACAGCGAACTTGATGACCCTATGCAGGTATTGGCTTGCATTGGCGGCTTTGAAATTGTGCAGATGACAGGCGCTATTCTCGCAGCTGCAGAGCGCGGCATGTTAGTGGTTATTGATGGTTTTATTGCTTCGGCTGCGGCGTTAGTGGCGATAAATATTAATGTTGATTGTCGAGACTATATGATCTTTTCACACCAGTCTGATGAGAAAGGCCATTACTTAATGCTTGAATTTATGCAAGCCAAGCCGTTACTCAATCTAGGTTTGAAACTCGGTGAAGGCACGGGCGCAGCGCTAGCGTTCCCGTTAATTCAAGCGGCGGCAAATTTCTACAATGAGATGGCTAGTTTTAAAGACGCAGGGATAGAGATTTAATGTTTAAAAGCTGAGACGGTTCAAGCTAAGACGGTTCGAGCTGAGACGGTACGAGCTAAGACGGTTCAAGCTGAGACGGTTCGAGCTAAGACGGTTCAAGCTAAGACGGTTCAAGCTGAGACGGTTCAAGCTAATACGGTTCAAGCTGAGACGATTCGAGCTGAGACGGTACGAGCTAAGACGGTTCAAGCTAAGACGGTTCAAGCTGAGACGGTGCTTGTTTTCCGTAAGCTTGATGAGCGTCCGTCTTTGTTTATTGGGCTGTTAATCCTTTATTACCCGTCTCTGCTGTTCCCGTTTTTAACCGGATCTCAGCTATTTTCAATTATTTTCAGGGATGTTTTTATGCAAATATGGCGACAGCAACTCAATCTGTTTTTTATCGCAATGGGGTTCTTTACTCGGATCCCCATGCCAAAATGGATTGACGTTGATGCTGATAAACTTAATCAGGCTAGCCGCTATTTTGGTTTGGTGGGCACGCTTATTGGAGTGCTCAGCGCGTTAGTTTATAGCTTGATGTTGTCTTGGGTGTCACCAAGTGTTGCAATTATCTTCGCCATGATTGCTAGCGTGTTATTAACGGGCGGATTCCATGAAGATGGTTTGGCTGATACTGCCGACGGTTTAGGCGGTGGCTGGACGATTGAAGCCAAGCTTAGCATCATGAAAGACTCGCGGCTCGGCAGCTATGGCGCGTTGGCGTTGCTATTGTGTTTACTACTCAAATGGCAATTGCTCAGCGAACTGGCGCTTTTTGATCCGAGTAGCGTTAGTCTCGCGCTCATTCTTGGCCATACATTAAGCCGAGTCGTTGCATCGAGTTTTATCTTTTCTGAGCAGTACGTTTCCGATGACGCCAGCAGCAAAAGTAAGCCTTTGGCAATGCAGCAAGGGATCAACGAACTGTCGATTTTGCTGGCGACAGCAGTAATTTCGTTATTGCTAATATCCATTGTGCAAGCTTTAATGCTTATCTCAGGTCTATTAATCGTACGGATTGGATTGGCGCGGTGGTTTAACAAACAAATTGGCGGTTACACCGGTGACACGCTCGGGGCGACTCAGCAAATTGCGGAAGTCATTTGTTACTTGTTACTGCTTATTGTAGGAGCGTCTTGGTGATCCATTTAGTACTCGGCGGCGCGCGTAGCGGTAAGAGCAGTTTTGCTGAATCACAAGTGATGCAGCGTGTGTCTGACAATAAAAACAAAAAAGGAAGCCGTCAGGTAGATTGTCTTTACTTCGCTACAGCTGAGGCATTAGACACTGAGATGGCAGCACGTATCGAACAGCATCAATCTAAACGGCAAACAGAAGCCATTGATTGGCGCACTATAGAGTCTCCATTGGCATTATCAGCGGCATTAAAAAGTCATGTACAACAAAATAGTCTGGTACTTGTCGACTGCTTAACATTGTGGTTAACCAACCATTTACTGCAAGCAACTGATAATTGGCAAGCGACGAAAGTCGAGTTTTTGCAGACTATCGCCGAGTTACCTGGTGAGCTCATTTTGGTCAGTAATGAGGTCGGCTGCGGCGTTGTGCCTATGGGGGAGATAAGCCGCCGCTTTGTCGATGAAGCGGGTTGGCTACATCAAGATATTGCTGCGATTGCTGACAGAGTGACTCTGGTTACGGCGGGCTTACCTTTGCGACTAAAAGGTTAGGAGAATCGTTTTGTCGACTTTAGAAAGCAAACATAAAAATGATAACAAGCAAGCTAAGGTATTGATGGTACAAGGTACAACCTCGGATGCAGGTAAGAGTACCTTGGTTGCAGGTTTGTGCCGCTTATTTGTCCGTCAAGGTTATAAAGTGGCACCCTTTAAACCACAAAATATGGCGCTCAATAGTGCTGTCACCATTGATGGAGGCGAGATTGGCCGTGCTCAAGCACTGCAGGCGGTTGCTTGCCACCTAGAGCCGCAAATCGACTTCAATCCGATCTTATTAAAACCCAGCTCAGATACCGGCTCGCAAGTTATCGTCCACGGTAAAGCGTTGATGAAGATGGAAGCTGAAGATTACTTTGGTAAAAATGCCCAAGGTTATCGCGTTAAAGCCATGGCAGCGGTTAAGGAGTCTTTCGGGCGATTAACCGGTGAATATCAAATGCTGTTTGTTGAAGGTGCGGGCAGCCCTGCAGAGATAAACCTGCGTGAGGGTGATATTGCTAATATGGGCTTTGCCGAAGAGGTAGATTGTCCGGTGATTCTTATTGCTGATATCGACAAAGGCGGCGTGTTCGCGCATCTAGTCGGTACATTAGCGCTACTGTCAGAGTCAGAGCAGGCCCGAGTAAAAGGCTTTGTGATTAACCGTTTTCGTGGTGATATCAGCTTATTGCAATCAGGCTTGGATTGGTTAGAAAGCTATACTCAAAAACCGGTATTAGGGGTCTTACCTTACTTGCACGATCTGCATCTGGATGCTGAGGATGCACTGATCGCCGCGCCGGATAAAAGCACTGACACCAAACTCAAAGTGTTAGTGTTGGTATTACCTCGTATTAGTAACCATACCGATTTTGACCCACTAAGGCTCAATCCTCAGATCGAATTTGATTATGTTTCATTGCAAACTCAATCTCACAAGCATGCGCAAGACAAAGGCCAACAGAGCCATTCTAGTTTACCGCCAGCGGATTTGATCATTATCCCAGGTAGTAAAAATGTTCGCGCCGATCTCGATTTTATTCGTCAGCAAGGCTGGGATAAAGAGATAGAAAAGCATCTGCGCTACGGCGGCAAGGTACTCGGGATCTGCGGCGGATATCAAATGCTTGGTCACCTTATTGATGATCCTGAGGGTATTGAAGATAACGCAGGAAGCAGTGAAGGGCTAGGTTTACTGCCTGTGGTCACAGAACTAACAAGCGACAAGGTGTTGTTGCAAGTAGAGGGCGTACTGTCGCTGTTAGGGGATCAAGCTGAGGTTAAAGGTTACGAAATTCACTGTGGTCGCTCTAACTCGCTGATGAAATTGGAACAGCCATTAACGCTAACACGACGGGCGAAAGATAATCAGCAAAGCGAGTCTGCAGCAGTAAAGCGCTGGCAGAGTGAAGGTATGTTATCTGCCGACAATCAAATTTTGGGTACTTACATGCATGGCCTGTTTGACTCACCGCAGGCCTGCCAATTGTTGCTGCAATGGGCGGGAATGCAAGATGCTAATAGTATTGATGTCGACCAAATAACAGAGCAGCAGCTGGAACGCTTAGCTGACGTGCTTGAGCAACACTTAGATGTTGACGCGTTGACTGAGATATGGAAAAAATCGATTTAAATGATGTGCGAATATAAATGCACAAGTAACCCTACGCACAAGGATATGTAATGAGCGATTCAAAGCAAGCTGACAATGACGAAAGCAAATCAGCAGACGAGATAAAAGCAGAGCGTCATAAAGCGCGTCAACAGCGAGTCAAAGAGGGTGTAGATGCCAAAATTGCTCGAGCCACTGAAGAGAAAGGCATTCTGCTGGTGTTAACGGGTAATGGCAAAGGTAAGTCAACTTCTGGTTTTGGTACGGTAGCACGCGCCGTAGGCCACGGTAAAAAGGCTGCCGTAGTGCAGTTTATTAAAGGCAACTGGGAGTGCGGTGAACGTACCTTGCTTGAAGGCGCAGGTGTGGCTTTTCATGTAATGGGCACCGGTTTTACTTGGGAAACCCAAGACCGCGAAAAAGATACCGCAGCCGCTGTAAAAGCCTGGGATGCTACCGAGAAATTGTTGCAAGACGAAAGTATCGATTTAGTCATGCTAGATGAGTTGACCTACATGGTGAGCTACCACTATTTAGAGGTCGAACGGGTAATTAAGGCGCTACAGAATCGCCCGAAAATGCAACACGTGATTGTAACTGGGCGAGCGTGTCATCGAGCGATTGTAGAGATAGCCGATACTGTCAGCGAAGTGCAGCCGATAAAGCATGCGTTTGAGGCAGGGGTAAAAGCCCAACCTGGCTTTGACTACTAAATTTCTGCCTGCTAGCTTCTGTAGCGTTATTGTCTGCGCTTTCTCACCCAATCACATACTACTCGTATGCTCATGGGCTGAGAAAGCTCGACGGCTTAGCTACAAAAGCAATCAGTTTGAAATTACATTTGCTTGAAGGCTTAGTTACAAAAGCGAACAGTTTGAAATTACATTTGTTCGCATTACTGTTCGATGCGATGAAATATCGCTAAATGTTGGTGTGTTACTTAATCATGAGAGCCTTCAGCGGCTTGTAATAAAGAGCCGTATGCTTATGGTGTTGTTTCTGAGAAAGCTTGACGGCTTAGCTACAAAAGCGAACAGTTTGAAATTGCATTTGTTCGCATTACTGTTCGATGCGATGAAATATCGCTAAATGTTGGTGTGTCACTTAATCATGAGAGCCTTCAGTAGCTTATAATGAGTTGCTATATGTCGTGTTGCTTGTGCCTGTAAAACTATTAGTGCCTCTAGATTATACTGACCTAGAACCTAGAACCTAGAACCTAGAACCTAGAACCTAGAACCTAGAACCTAGAACCTAGAACCTAGAACCTAGAACCTCTATACCTCGAATCTAATAAAAAAGGATTTTATGAATATCTTGTGTAAATCACTTGTGGCGTTGAGCCTATTTATCTCTGCAGCATCTTTTGCTGCTGAACCTGCAAAGCGGATCATTGCGTTGTCACCGCATGCGGTTGAGATGCTCTATGCCATCGGTGCAGGTGAGTCTATTGTAGCCACAACCGATCATGCCGATTACCCTGACGCTGCATTGCAGATCCCGCGTATTGGTGGTTATCACGGTATTCAAATTGAGCGAGTGCTTGAGCTTAATCCCGACTTAGTGGTGGTTTGGGGCGGCGGCAATAAAGCAGAAGATATCCAACGAATTAAGGATCTGGGCTTTGAAGTATTTGATAGCACGCCAAAAACACTGCAAGCGGTTGCAGATGAACTTGAAGCGCTTGGTGAGCTCACTGGCAATCAAGCACAAGCAGCTGCAGCAGCTCAGGCATATCGACAAGAGTTAACGCGTTTACAGCAAGTAAACTTGGCCAAGCCTGAGGTGGAAGTCTTTTATCAGCTGTGGTCTACTCCTTTGATGACGGTTGCTGAGGGGAGTTGGATTCAGCAGATAATCGCAGTTTGTCACGGTAATAATGTATTTGTAGACTCAGCCAATGAATACCCTCAAGTTAGCTTAGAAACAGTTTTACTTAAGATGCCTGAAGTTATTTTACAGAGCCAAGATGAAGGCAATATTCAAGGAATTGATTGGAAGCAGTGGCCTGAAATTCCTGCCGTAAAACAGCAGCATATTTACCAGTTGAATGCTGACTTGTTGCACCGTGCAGCGCCGAGAGCCTTGCTCGGTGTTGAAGCCTTATGTGAGGCATTAGATAAAGCTCGCTAGGTTAGTGTGATTTAAATAATGATTATAAAAATAGCGCCTATAGGCGCTATTTTTATAGGGGATGACAGCTAGCTATAGCTTTAAAAATGTTTCTCTTTCTTGTTTACATTTTGCTAGCTTTGCTTGTAGCGAAGCCAAGGCTTGAGCTTGATTCCGTTTGGTATGCTTACTAAAGCGTCTACTCAGTAGTAGTACAAATACCAAGAAAACAGTAAATACACCCATTGGTAGCAGGTAAGCAGGTAGGGATAGTTCATCAGCAAAACCAATAATGCTTCTCAGTATGTCATGGGGGACGAAACGGGCGGCCAAATTCACTAGCTCACTAAAATAAACGCTACAGCCAATGGCCAGAGCAAGCATCAGAAATACCAAGGTTTGGCTTTTAGCCGAAACTCGGCTCCATTGAGTGACTGACTCAGGCTGGATAAGATTGTCTTTACTGACGTTGTAGTAAAACTCATCATAATCTAGTTGCTGTTCTTTTCCTTCTAGGCGACTACTCCCTAACATTATCCAATCGCCAACGTCGGCAGTGGACAGTAGTGACCTTGCTGCTTTGTAGGTTTGCACTTTGCCCTCAGGCGTTTCAATGGTGAGCTCGCCATACAGATTAGAGTTTCTCTGTCTGTGGCTCGATGTTTCGGTTTTATATTCCGAACGCACAGTAGAACCATAGCGGTTGGTGTAGTCGGTGCGTGTGGTACTGGTGTAGGTATTGGTACTATCACTAACACTGGTTTCGACTTCTTTATCGGTTACCCGCACGATAGAAGATGAGGTTGCAATCGTGCATGGGTAATTTTTGGCAAAAATATGCTTATTTTCAAACGCGTGGCTGTCAAAGCTTATGTATGGGGCACAGACTTGTAGAATTTTATCTCGGCGTGTCATTCGCTTGTCGCTAGCCTGAGTGATAGGCGTAACGTTGCCGGTGCCAGCTGCGAGTGCGTGCGATGGTATTGAGCGCTGCTCAGTTATTTCTGGGCTTTCACCGTCAGTAATCAAGCTCGGCTGGGCTACCTCTGTAATGCTTTGAGGCTGGCCGCAACAGTGGCAATAGTGGTAAGCGCTATCGATTAACTGCTCACAACTGATGCAGTAAACATCGCTATTATTAGCTTCACGGCCGCGTTTGTCATAACCCATTTGGTTAATTGAAACCCCTAAAATCCGTTTAACTGTGCGTTTTATTTCAAGTAATCTGGCACTATCGTTTTCAAATTTATTGGTTTTACTATTAATACGAAAAACTGAGCCTATGACGGTAATTGCTGCGGTCATAAAACCAGCGACTTCAAGTGTGTAGAACTCTGCAAAAAATCCGGGGAGGGATACCAATGCTGCGAAGAAAAGTGTGCTGAAAAAGGTACCGAATTTAGAAAAGTCTTCAACTTCATAGGCTGGGGTCAGAATCGACTCTTGACCGGAGTCGCGGTGGAAAACGACTCCAGTTGCAGCTTCATTGTGAGTCACGACTTGGCGGTCACTCTTGTCGGCAAGCTGGTAATTTAAGTAATAGCCAGTCGGTTCTAAAAAGGTGATGACATCGCCCTTGGAGACGCTATCGAGTGAACTATCTTCAGAGCTAACGCTAATGGTTTTCTCGATGCCTTGTTCATTATTGAGGGTTAAAAACCAGTAAGAGTAGTACAAGGTTTCACTGTCTCTACCGCCGCTGCGATGGACGCGCTTATAGTGATGGGTTTTCTCTACCCAGCCTGTATAAACACTCGCCTCAGGGCAGTACTTTTTAAGCTCATCAAGTATATCGGGGATGTACTGCGCTACGGGGGTGATGGCGAGCTGATTGTCAATTTTGTCGCCACAATCAGGGCAGAAGTTATCATTAATAAAAAGCGGGCTAGTACAGTGCTGCATTTATAATCCTTTATATACTGTTTTGTCCGTGAGGGAACCTAATTCAGCGACCTCAAACACGTTTCTAAGCGTATTAATTGTTGCTCTATCTATGGTGTCTATTATTGTTTTTACGGTATAAATGTCAATAAAGTTAATGACTTTTGTTGACGTCGATCTGGATTTGTTTGCGTGCTTGGGTCATCGTTGCAACAGTTGCTACTTACGTTAGTACAGGTGTGAATATCTGCCTAACTGGGACTATTTAGTGTTTCCATCTGTTGGTATCGACTGGCTTGGTCTTTGGTCTCTTTTTCTAAGCTCATCTGTGCTATGGTCATTGTTGTTTTATCGTTAAAAACTAGAATAATAATTGATTATCAAGGAAATCGAATGACCACTTTACTAACCTGTTTACTCATAGCCATGTTGCTCCCTTATCTTGCAAAAGGCCCAGTGGCTGTGGCTATGGCAAAACTTGGAGGTTATGACAACAGTCACCCGCGAGAGCAGCAGTCAAAGCTGACAGGTTATGGCGCAAGAGCCGTTGCAGGTCACCAGAATGCTTTTGAGTCCCTGCTTATTTTCGGTATCGCTGCACTCACTGTGATGGCAACCAATAATGTTAATGCGGTGGTAGAGGTCGCAGCTATTGTGCATGTTGTTGCCCGCATGGCATACCAAATACTCTATTTAAAAGACAAAGGTACGCTGCGGAGTTTATCGTGGTTTGTTGCCATCATCGCCAGCTTTACTGTGTTTTGCCAAGCATTTTAAAGAAGGGACTAGGTTCTAGGGAGTGCAGGTTTTAGGCAAGCAGAGCCAAGAACCTCAAACCTGCTTTTTATCGTACAACCCCCTAGCAGCGCTCATTCTCAAACCTAGCACCTCAATATTCAAGCCTAGCACCTTCTGTCTAGCGGACACTTTCCCCATATCGGACAGCTAAATTGATGAGCGGACACTTTTAGTGGCTGTCCGCGGACACTTCTTACTATTCATTACTACCTAATTTTCATTTAGTTACTGTTATTGTTTGTTTTTTTATTGTTGGCACGTTGATTGTATTAATAAGACCATTGAAACAGGTTTTACAGTCAGCGGACACAGTAGGGATTGCAGATGATTCAGGATACCAGCGCACAAGACACCATTAAGCAACCAAGCAAAGTGAGCAAAGTTAAACGCCCTTTGATATTAGGTATTGCGGCGTTATTGGTTTCAGGCCTAGTTTGGTCAAGCATAGGTAGCGACTCCGTTGCAACTTCAATTAAACGCTCTGAGTTGCGCTTTGCCACATTAGAGCGCGGTACGCTTATTCGTGATATCCCAACTACCGGTAAGATCGTTGCTGCCAATGCGCCGGTGCTTTATAGCCCTGAACAGGGCAGTGTGACACTGATTGCTAAGCCTGGCGACCGTGTTGAACTCGGCGATGTTGTTGCCAGCATAGAAAGTCATAAATTGACTAACAGCCTAAAGCAGCAAGAGGCGGTGCTTGAGGGCATGAAAAGTTCTCTTGAACGTGCTCGCCTAGATGCCCGTAGACAACAGCTAAAAGCACAGCAAACCTTGGATATGGCGAAAGTCGATTTAGAAGCAGCAGATCGCGAAAGCCGCCGTGGTGACCAACTGATTAAGTCAAAGTTGATTAGCAAAATCGATTTTGAAAAGAGCAAGGATGATCTGCACAAAGCTAAGTTGTTGTTTGCTCATGCAGGACAAGAAGCATTGCTAATGAAAGACACCTTAACCTTTGAGCTTAAAAATACAGCGTTAGAGGTTGACCGTCAGGCACTGGTGGTTAAGGAGCTTGAACGTCAAGTCGCAGCACTCAATATCATCGCCCCAGTGGGCGGCATTATCGGTAACTGGTTAACTGAGCAAAAAGCCCGTATTGGCCAGAGCCAGCCGATTTTAACCGTAGTTGATTTAAGTGCTTTTGAGGCAGAACTCGCCGTACCAGAATCATATGCCGATGAATTAGGCCTTGGAATGGCGGTAGAGCTGAGCTTTGGCGCTATCACCTTGATGGGCGAGCTTGCATCGATCTCACCCGAAGTACGTAACCGCGAAGTGACCGCAAGAGTGCGCTTTGAACAGAGTGAGAGTTTGCATCTGCGTCAAAATCAACGTTTATCAGCCAGAGTATTGCTAGAGCATCGCCCTAATGTGTTGATGGTTAAACGCGGTGCATTTGTCACCAGTGGCGGCGGGCAAGAGGTGTATGCCATGGACGGTGATATTGCGACTCAAACACCTATCCAGCTTGGCGCTCGTAGTATGAGCCACATCGAGGTGATTCAAGGCGGTCAGGTCGGTGATGTATGGGTAACCTCAAGTGTAGAACCATTTAAGAAATCAGCTCAAGTCCTTGTACGTTAGTCGTCAAAGCACAAGCAATGGAGTTTAAAATGAATAAATTTAAAAGCCCACAACTAGTGACTGCGCTGGCGTTATTCATGCTAGTGGCGGCAGTCCAAGTCTCAACCGACAGTGCGGGGGAGTGGATGTTTATTGGTCTTGATTTAATTGAGCTGACCAATGATGCCACATCGAACTTACCGGCTATTTCTGATGTTGCGATCGATACGAGCGACAACATCCAACAGCTCATAAAGACAGTAATAAATAGCACAGTAGAACAATTGCTTAAGTAACCTCTTGACTGCTAAAGAGGTTAAGTAAACCCATTTAATTAAAGGAATAGCAACCATGTTATCAATGAAGAACATCAGCAAGGTATTTAAAACGGACTTAGTAGAAACTCACGCTTTACGCGACTTTAACTTAGATGTTGAAGAGGGCGAGTTCGTCGCAGTAACGGGACCATCTGGCTCAGGTAAAACAACGTTTTTAAATATTGCTGGCTTATTGGAAGGGTTCACTCATGGCGACTTTTTCCTTGATGGGGTTAACATCTCAAATTTGAGTGATAACAAAAGCGCTGCAATTCGAAATGAAAAAATTGGCTTTATTTTTCAGGGCTTTAATTTAATCCCTGATCTTAACTTAGCTGAGAACGTAGAAGTACCACTGCGCTATCGAGGCTTCAATGCCAAAGAACGTAAAATACGAGTCGAACGTGCGCTTGAGCAGGTCGGATTGGCGGCAAGAATGAAGCATCTACCGACACAATTGTCAGGTGGTCAGCAGCAGCGCGTGGCGATTGCTAGAGCGCTTGCGGGTGAACCTCGTTTCTTATTGGCGGATGAGCCTACAGGTAACCTTGATAGCTTGATGGCGCGCCAAGTGATGGAGCTGCTAGAGGATATTAATAAGGCTGGTACCACCATTATTATGGTAACCCATGACGCCGAGCTTGCCCGTCGAGCGCAACGTAATATTCAAATTGTCGACGGCCAAGTTTGTGATTTTACCATGTATCAGGGCAGTGCTTCTGAAGGGAATTATGCTCAACAAAAAACAACTGCCGATGTTGTTTCTGTCGCCTCATCAGTTGCCTAAGGGTAGGAGAAGATAATGATGTTTTTTTACTACTTAGATCTCGCTTGGCGCAGCATTAAGAAAACCCCTTTTCTGTCGCTGTTGATGGTATTGGCTATCTCGATTGGTATCGGCATTACAATAACCACGCTTAATATCTATAAAATGGCCTCAATTAACCCTGCTGGCGAACGTTCATCTACGCTGTTTGCGGTACAGTTAATGAGCCAAGACAATGATACTTGGGAAAATATTAACGAACAAATTACCTATCAAGATGCGATGAACTTGCGTAAGAGTGACGTACCAGCAAGACAGACCGCGATGTTTCGCACTGGCCTTGCGGTACAAACCGACGATGTTAACTTTTCGCCAGTCTTAGAAGGTGTTCGGGTAACAGATAGTGACTTTTTTGCCATCTTTGATGTGCCGTTTTTATATGGTCACGCCTGGAGTGAGCAGGTTGACCGTGACGGCGGCTATAAAGTGGTGATTAACGAAGAGATTAATAATAAAGCATTTGGCGGCGGCAATAGTGTCGGTAAAACACTCATACTCAACCGTAAACCATACCAAGTGGTGGGGGTGATTAAAAGCTGGAATCCAAGTCCGAAGTACTACGATGTTAACAATGGCGCTTTTAATGATTCAGAGCAAATCTATGTACCGTTATCACTGGCCCCGATTGAAGAATTTGAGAGCTGGGGTAATAACAATAGCTGGCGTCATGAAGATATCCGAACCTACCAAGACCGACTCAATTCAGAAATGCACTGGGTACAGTATTGGACTGAGTTAACCACATCGGCAATGCAGCGTGAATACAAGCAGTGGTTGGGTAACTATGTTGAGCAACAACAGCAATTAGGACGCTTTAAGCACCCAGAAGCTAGAGGGGAGGTTTCTGATGTTGCGACCTGGTTGGCGGTTAATAACGTTGTTCCTGAAGATAACAAAGTGCTGGTGGGTTTAAGTGTGCTGTTCTTAGTGGTGTGTTTGGTGAATATGCTCGGTTTGCTATTGGCTAAATTCTTAAAGCGAGCACCAGAAGTGGGCGTAAGGCGAGCCATTGGGGCGAGTAGAATGCAGATCTTCTCTCAGCATTTGGTTGAAGTGGGCTTGATTGGTTTTTGTGGTGGCGCGCTAGGGTTATTGTGGGCATGGGTAACCTTGAACTTTCTAGCGTCGCGTTTCGAATTAGAGTCCTCTTTATCTCAGTTAGATCAGAGTATGTGGTTTATCGCCCCTGTTATAGCAGTGTCTGCGGCGATTATCGCTGGTATCTATCCTGCTTGGCGCATTTGTAGCACTAACCCAAGCGTTTACCTCAAGAGCCAGTAACCAAAAGGAATTTATCATGTTTCAAATTAAACCCATCATAAGTATGTTGATGCGTAATAAGAGTGGTCCATTGTTACTTTTGCTCCAAATTATTCTGTCGGTGGCAATTGTCGCAAACGCGAGTTTTATCATTAGTGAACGCATTGGTTTGATGAGCCGTGAATCTGGTATTGCGGAATCAGAGGTGTTTGACTTTAGTGTTTACAACTTCGATGAAGGCATCGATTCAGAAACTCAGCCCCTGCGCGATCTTGACATTATTCGTCAGCTTGATGGTGTCAAGGCCGCAACGCTGACGAGTATGACGCCCCTAAGTGGCGGTGGCTGGTCATCAAATTTTTCCCATGGCACTAGTGAAGAAGATCGTAAAGATGGTCCAAACGCTGCGATCTATTATGGCGATGAGCAGATGATCCCAACTCTGGGGCTCAACTTAATTGAGGGGCGTAACTTCTACCCCGATGAAGTTAATGCCGGTGGGCCTGAGCTTGCTAGTTTAGCGATTGTGTCTGCTGAATTTGCCAAAGAAACCTTTGGCGATGAATCTGCACTGGGCAAAGTGATGTATCGCGGAGATATTGGCAATCAACCGATGAAAATTGTCGGTGTGGTTGAGCGCCTGCAAGGGGCGTGGGTCGATAATGGCAACCTAAATCTCAGCATTATCCTTAATGTAGAATTAGCATCATCATTCAACCGTATCTTGGTTAGAGCGGATGAGAGCGCAATTGTGGCGCTTAAAGAGGCAATTCCTGCAGCGCTACATAAAGAGCACCCTAACCGCGTAGTAAGGGGGTTCAAAACAATTAGCGAACATCGTGTGAGTGTATACCGTAACCACGAGCTGATGGCGTCAGTACTGTCGTTAATGGTGGTGTTATTGCTGCTAATCACTTCGCTAGGGCTTGCAGGTATGGTGATGTTCAATATTGAACGCCGTACAAAGCAGATCGGCACCCGCCGAGCATTAGGGGCTAAAAAGCGCGATATTATTAGCTTCTTTTTAGTAGAAAACTATCTGTTATGTCTTATTGGTGGTGGTTTAGGTTGTTTGATCGCCATCCAACTTGGGCAGCAGTTGATGACCCTTTATAGTTTGCCAAAGCTTGAACTCATCTATCCCATTATTACGGTTGCAGGTCTTTTAGTGCTAACGACCATTGCAGTGATTTTACCAGCCCGCAAAGCTGCCAAAATATCTCCAGCAATAGCCACACGAAGTGTCTAGTACTTATCGCTAATGTATGGTTTGTAACGGCTTGATTGTGACCTCAAGCCGTTGTAATTATTTAAGTGATCTAAGATAAACTATTGATTGAAAAGTTAATCGCTTTATCTCTGTTTCGCTTTGGGTTAGTTTTAGGCAAGCCTCAAATAACCCACATATTATAAAAAGAGACTATGGATACGATTCTCATCGTTGATGATAACCAAGCTGTATGCAACGCTTTATCGCTGATGCTGGAGTTGCATGGCTATCAAACGCTCACCTGCTTGTCACCTGAAGTGGCATTAGAGCTAGTGCAACTGCATGATATTGCTCTTGTTGTTCAAGATATGAATTTCACAAAGGATACGACTTCCGGTGAAGAAGGCGTATCACTGTTTTATGCGTTAAGAGCGCTACAGCCACAACTACCGATAGTATTACTCACCGCATGGACTCAACTTGAGGTGGCGGTAGAATTGGTTAAAGAGGGCGCAGCCGATTACATGGGCAAGCCTTGGGATGATGCTAAGCTACTAACCAGTATCGGTAATTTAATCTCACTACACACCTTAACCAAAGCCAATGCAAAACTTGCACGAGTCGATAACCAGCGCATGGCGGCGATAAAAGATGCTGATCTTTGCGGCATTGTATTTAACAGTGGCGCCATGCAGCGTTGTGTGGATTTAGCGTTGCAAATTGCCCGCAGTGATGTATCAGTGTTGGTGACGGGTCCTAATGGTGCTGGCAAAGATAAGTTAGCAGATATTATTCACGTTAACTCTAATCTAAAACATAAACCCTTTATTAAGGTCAATATTGGCGCATTGCCGATGGAGTTATTAGAAGCAGAGTTATTTGGTGCAGAAGCGGGGGCGTTTACCGGCGCAACTAAAACACGTATTGGTCGCTTTGAGGCCGCAGATGGCGGCACCTTGTTTTTAGATGAAATTGGTAATCTGCCATTATCAGGACAAGTAAAACTACTGCGGGTGTTGCAAACCGGTGAGTTTGAGCGTCTTGGTAGTCATCAAACTCGTAAGGTAAAGGTTAGGGTAATAAGCGCAACGAATGCCGAGCTGATTAACGACATTCAAGCTGGCCGCTTTCGAGAGGATCTGTTTTATCGGCTTAATGTTATTGAACTGGCGTTGCCTGCGCTTAGTGAGCGAAAAGATGATGTTATCCCCCTGGTCAATTACTTTGTCGGCGCTGAATTCTCATTGAGTAAACATACACAGCAAACACTAGAGGCACATCATTGGCCGGGTAATGTACGTGAGCTTGAAAACGCCTGTAAACGTGCGGTGATTCTAGCCCAGAGTAGTACCTTGAGCGCTGATGATTTTGGCCTGATTGACCTAGATGTTACTGCTAGCTCACAAACGGTTCAACAGACTCGTTCCGTTAACGTGCTGAGCAAGTCCCAAGCCACGCAGGTTGAGACAAGCTATCAAACTGTTAACTCGTTAATTGATGAGAAAGCTAATATTCAAACTGCGCTAGACGAACATAAAGGGGTGATTTCAAGAGTTGCAAAATCACTGGGGTTAAGCCGACAAGCACTCTATCGACGTATGGAAAAATATGGCATCGAAAAATAAACCCAGTAGCCGTATGAGCGGGGTTTCTCTACGTGCAAAATTGATTATTGGTAGCGCTCTGGCAACGGCTGTAGGGCTAATGTTGTCGTTGAGCTTATTGCTATGGTTTGCAGAGCCCGCTGTTTCACAAACGGTTGTTAGGCAATTTAGTTTGCTGCTGTTGATCATTTTTGGGTTGTCTATCAGTTTCGCTATTACGGTGAGTTACCTATTAACCCGCAATCTAGCAACTAGCTTAATGGCACTTGAAGTGGGCTTGCTCAATTTTAAAGATAATGATTTTAGTGTCAGTTTGCCCGTAGGCGGAGATAAGCAACTACAAGCATTAGCTGTTTTGTTCAATGAATCAGCCGAAGCATTGAGGCAAGAGCGTCAATATATTTATCAACGTGAGCTACTACTCGATAAGGTGATTCAAAGCTCACCCAATGTGATGTTGTTGCTAGATGATGAGCAACGGGTTATTTACGCTAATGATGCAGCAAGACACCTGTTTAACCAAGGGCTAAGAATAGAGGGAATTGAGCTTAACGTACTCATTGAGCAGGTTGCCGATGAACTGAGAACTGCACTGGAAAACCCTAAAGATGGCTTGTTCTCGTTGAGTGCTAAAGACAGTGAATCAAAAGGCGATGGAGAGCCCGAAACGTGGCATCTATCTCGGGGACAATTTCTGTTAAACGGTCAATTCCACCACCTTATTTTACTCAAGCAGATGACGCGAGAGCTCAATCGTCAAGAGGTGGCAGTGTGGAAGAAGGTGATCCGCATTATTAGCCACGAACTGAACAATTCAGTCGCGCCAATCGCTTCTATGGTCAACTCTGGGCGAATGATCACCAAAGATCTTGATAACCCTAAGCTAAAGCTTATCTTCGATACTATTGAAGATAGAACCAGTCACCTTAGTCAGTTTATCTTCGATTACGCGCGGTTCGCTAAACTGCCAGTGCCCAAAAAGAGCCAGGTAGATTGGCATAAATTAACTGAGCAACTGCAGCAACACTATCGGTTCCTCCTTGAAAATGAGTTGCCAAACTCCACGGTAGAATTTGACTTGATCCAGATGGAACAGGTGTTACTTAACCTTCTGAAAAATGCACATGAATCTGGTGCAGCACCAGAGACTATTAGCTTATCGATTGTCGACGCCAGTTTGTCGGATGGTACAGAGGGCGTTTACATTGAAGTTAACGATCAAGGTTCAGGCATGCCTACTGAAGTCCTCCGACAAGCGTTGTTGCCGTTTTACTCAACTAAACAATCGGGAACAGGGCTTGGTTTGCCGCTATGTCGTGAGATTGTAGAGGCACATGATGGGCACATCAGTTTACAAAACCGCGATGATAAAGGGTTATGTGTCAGATTGTGGTTACCTAAGTAGCGACTTCAGCGCTAAATGAAACTTTCTGGGTGACCAATTAGAGCTAACGAGCTGCTAGCGTTAGTACCGCTTATTAATACTACACCAATAGCGAACAGGCTTTTTTGCCCTTAAAGGTGATTTAAATCACCTTTGCTATTGCCGTGGCCCACTTAAAGAACCTAAACTGAGGCTACAAATTTAAAACAATAACTGTTTCAAATTCAATTAGATTTACTTGATTTTACAGCGTGCTTTTACAGCATGATTAGCTGATTCCGGGACGAACCTATGCCAAATTATCTTAATTGCACTGCATTTAAATTCGCACTGATATTTTCATCGTTGGCACTGATCACTGCGTGCGAGAAAGAAGCGGTAAAAATCACGCCAAAGTTAGTTGTTGTTGAGAAGGTTTCCACCGCGACGGTGCCTTTATATGGCAACTATGTTGGGGTAACTAAAGCCTCACTGGATGTTGAGGTCAGAGCACGGGTTGATGGTTTTGTTGAAAATAAAAGCTTTATTGAGGGCAGTGCTGTTAAAGCGGGGGCGCCACTATATCGTATCGATAATCGTCCTTACGTCGCTGTCGTTAATCGCTTAAGCGCTAATGTTGAGTCGCAGCAATCGGCGCTCGAAAAAGCCCAGCGAGATGTGGAGCGGTTAAAGCCGTTGTACGAGCAAGACGCTGCCAGTCAGTTAGATTTTGATAATGCATTGTCGATACTCTCTCAAGCCAAATCGAGTGTAGCAGCCAGTAAAGCTGAGCTTGAAGAGGCAAAGCTAGAGCTTAGCTATACCGAGATTAAATCGCCGATTAGTGGCTTAGTGAGTCGCTCAGAAGTGGATATCGGCGCGCTGGTTGGCAGTAGTGGTCAGTCACTATTAACTCGCGTTAAGCAAGTTGACCCTATCTATGTCACTTTCAATATGTCGGCGTTAGATTACCTTAATGCCCGTCGCCGCATGACCAGTTATAAAGAGCAAAAAGCAGCGGACTCAGAGGGTAAAGCAGTTGAAGGTTTTGTCACTATTACTTTGCCTGATAATAGTGAATATCGTTACTTAGGTGATGTTGCTTTCACTGACCCTTCAGTGAACCCTGAAACCGGGACTTTTCAAGTTAGAGCAGAGTTGCCTAACCCTGATAAAGAGCTGCTGCCAGGGCAATATACTAATGTCCGCATAAAGCTCAGTGAAGTAGATGACGCGATAGTCATTCCAAACAAGGCCACTCAAGTTGAGCAGGGCGGCGTTTATGTGATGGTGGTGCTGCCAAATAATAAAGTCGAGCGTCGCTTCATTGTGGTTAAGCATCAAATAGAGATGGGGCTTGTGGTGCAAAGCGGCTTAAAAGCCGGAGAGCAGGTGATTGTAGAGGGCATGCACCGAGTGCGTCACGGTCAACTTGCCGAACCACTCACGCCTGAGCAGTACTATAAAAAAGAGGATACCAAACAGAAAGAGCAAGCATTAAAACAGCAAGAGCTTGAGCAGGAACAGGAGGGTAACTAATGGCACAGTACTTTGTTAACCGCCCGGTTTTTGCCAGTGTCATCTCGATAGTCATTGTGCTGTTGGGGTTGATTGCGATGTTTCAGTTGCCGATAGATCAATATCCCTATATTACCCCGCCGCAGGTGAAAATATCTGCATCGTATCCAGGCGCTACCTCTACGACTGCCGCGGAGTCGGTTGCTACGCCATTAGAGCAAGAGCTTAATGGCCTGCCAAATATGATCTACATGAGCTCCAAAAGTACCAACTCTGGTAGTTCCAATGTCACCATTACCTTTGATGTCGGCACCAATCCTGATCTTGCCGCAGTGGATGCACAAAACTCTACTCAGCAGGCAACGGGCAGCTTACCGATCGATGTGCAAACAGAGGGAGTTTCAGTCTCAAAAGAGGCATCGGTAGAACTACTTAAACTGGCACTAACTTCTGAAGATGAACGTTATGATGAGATCTATCTGAGTAACTACGCCACCATTAACATTGAGTCAGCACTAAAGCGTATACCTGGTGTTGGCCGCGTCCGTAATACGGGGGCGCGCAGCTACTCCATGCGAGTATGGCTTAATCCCGACACGATGACGGGCTATGGGTTAACGACCTCAGATGTTATAGATGCCATTAAAGCGCAAAACAAAGAGTCTCCGGCAGGCAGTATTGGCTCTCAGCCCAATGCTGAAACCATAAGTATGACACTGCCAATCACTGCAGCAGGACGTATGAGCAGTGTGCCACAGTTTAATGAAATTATTGTGCGGGCAAATTCAGATGGCTCGATTATACGCCTGCGAGATATCGCCAATATCGAGTTAGGATCATCGTCTTATACGCTGCAATCTCAGCTCAATGGTAATAATGCCACTATTTTGCAGGTGTACCTACTGCCAGGTGCCAACGCGCTTGAAGTGACCAAAAAAGTCAAAGCAGAGATGGCTAAACTGTCGCAGAAATTTCCGCAAGGGATGAATTGGGAAGTCTTCTTTGATGCTTCTGTATTTATCGAAAATTCTATTGAAGAGGTGGTTAAAACACTCGTCGAAGCACTGATACTAGTGATTCTGGTGGTTTTTCTGTTTCTACAAAACCTTCGTGCAACGCTTATTCCTGCCATTGCTGTACCTGTTTCATTAATTGGAACGTTAGCGGCTATGCTCGCTTTTGGTTTTACCATTAATACGGTGAGTTTATTAGCATTGGTGTTAGCCATTGGTATCGTTGTCGATGACGCGATTGTGGTGGTAGAAAATGTAGAGCGGCTAATGCATGAAAAAGGATTAAGCCCAGCAGAGGCGACTAAAGTGGCGATGAAGGAGCTGTCTGGAGCGCTTGTTGCAACCAGTTTAGTACTTGCCGCGGTATTTGTACCGGTGTCTTTCCTATCTGGTATCACCGGTATTATGTATCGTGAGTTTGCGGTAGCCATTACCGTTGCGGTATTGATTTCGACAGTAGTGGCACTGACGCTTTCGCCTGCACTGTGCGCCTTATTGCTTAAGCCAGGCGACAAAGCGACTTCAGGTTTTTTCAAATGGATGAATGACCATTTAGATACCGCGACTACTAAGTATGTCGGTTTAGTGATGCTGACCAACAAACATGCCAAACGCAGTTACTTGCTGTTTGCATTAATGGTGGGAGGAGTTTATTTGATTATGAGCTCGTTACCATCAAGTTTTATGCCTGATGAAGACCAAGGTCGATTCTTTATCGATATGTCATTGCCAAATGGTGCGACGGTTAACCGCTCGCAAGATGTACTCAAAAAAGCCGAGGCGATAGTGCTGGCCCACCCCGCGATTGCATACTCCTTTACTTTGGCTGGTGAAAATAGACGTTCAGGTTCTAACCAAGCTAATGGACAATTTGAGGTGATCCTCAAACCTTGGTCTGTGCGCTCTGAAAGTGACGCGACAGTACAAAATGTGATGGATGAGATTAAGCACGAGTTGCACGATGTGCTTGAGGCAGAATTTAAGATATACCTACCTTCGGCGGTACCGGGTTTAGGTAACGGTTCTGGGGTCGAGATGGAGCTACAAGATACCTCTGGTAGTAATTTTAAAGGCTTGATTGAAACCGCTGATGAGCTGGTGGAGACGCTTAAGTTACAGCCAGAAATTGCGACTGCAGGACTGTCTTTGCAAACGGCTATTCCACAACTGCATTTGAGTGTTGATGAAGCTAAAGCGATGGCCATTGGAGTAAAGGTGTCTGATATTTATGGCACGATTAAAACGTTTACTGATTCATCGACGGTGAACGATTTTAACCTCTTCGGTCGAGTCTACCGGGTTAAAGTACAAGCGGAGGAGCAGTTCCGCCAATACCCTGATCAGATTGAGGACTACCATGTTCGCTCTGCATCCGGAGCTATGGTGCCTATCGGTGTGTTAGCTAAGTATGACTATTCCGTCGGGCCTGCTGCAGTCACTCATTATAATATGTTCACTAGTGCATCGATTAATGCATCGCCAGCAAAAGGTTATGCTTCAGGGGATGTTATCAAAGCTATCGAGCGAGTCGCTAAGCCTATGCTTCCTGCTGAGTTTAGCTACGAGTGGACGGGGATCACCTACCAAGAGGTGCAATCTGCTAACCAGACGAGTATTGCTGTGACACTGGCTATGCTGTTTGTGTTTCTATTTTTGGCCGCATTATACGAGAGTTGGACGTTGCCAATAGCAGTCCTCCTCATAGCACCTATAGCGATGCTAGGTGCCTCATTAGGTACACTTATCAGCGGTATGGAAAGTAACCTCTTTTTTCAGGTTGCCTTTATTGCACTTATTGGTATGGCGGCTAAGAACTCAATTTTGATTGTAGAGTTTGCCAACCAGTTGCATCAAGAGGGTAAAAGCCGCTTAGACTCTGCGCTGGAAGCTGCCAATATGCGCTTTAGGCCAATTCTAATGACCTCGCTGGCATTTATTTTAGGTGTATTGCCGTTGGTGCTTTCTGTTGGCCCCGGCGCTGTAAGTAGGCAAAGTATCTCGATTCCAATTTTATGCGGGATGATCTTCGCCACCACCATTGGCATCGTGCTAGTGCCGCTGTTTTTCGTGACGACCGCAGGTTGGGTTCGCAGTAAAATCAGCGATAAAACGGAGGTATCGACTCATGCTTAAGAGCATACCTAAGAAAACATTTGCTGCTAAAACGCTGTCTGTTAGCGTGGCTTTTGGCCTGATACTCGTTACTGGTTGTGCCATGGGGCCTGATTATCAAAGGCCTGAACTTGATGTTCCGCAGCAATACCTTGATGAATTGCAACAATCTGAGGGGCAAAATGTCGGACTTAAGCATTGGCGTGAGTTTTACCTCGATCCTGAATTACAGGTTCTGATAGAACACGCTCTCGATCAAAACCTTGATTTAGAAGGTGTTCGCTCACGATTGTTAGCTGCAAGAGCAAACGTCACGGTCACGGATGCTCAGCTATATCCTGTGGTTGGACTAAATGCCAGCGCAGAGCGCGCACTCGATAGTGCATTAACCAGTACCGATCCTGTTGAAGAAGATACTTTTTATGTGGCAGGCACGGTTTCATGGGAGCTTGATTTATGGGGCGCTAACCGTCGCCGCAGCGAAGCTGAATTTGCTAATTTTATCTCCTCGCAGGAAGCACTCAACCTCGCCACTATCAGCCTAATCAGTGATGTTGCTAGTCGTTATTATGAATGGCTTGATATCGAGCAACGTTACCAGATTTCGCTTAATACCGCTGAGCTGCGTAAAAAGGAGCGCGATCTTGCAAGGCTACGTAAGCAAAATGGAGTGATATCTGGCTTACAAGTCAGGCAAGCTGAGGTGGAATATCAAAGTGCCAAAGTCACTTTGCCTGATCTTGACTATGAGCGCAGTGAAAAGGCCAACCAGTTACGGATTTTATTGGGGGAGTTCAAGTATCCGTTAACGCCTAAATCTGAAGCGCAGTTAAAAGCGGAGGGCGCGTTGTTTCCAGATACTTTTGCGGTTGGCATTCCCTCACAGATGTTGTCGCAACGTCCTGATGTAAAAACGGCAGAGCAAGCGCTTATTGCAGCCAATGCCAATGTTGGAGTCGCTAAAACCGCTTTTTTCCCAAAATTTACCATCAGTGGTAGTTATGGAACTGAGTCTGAAAGTTTGAGTGATATCTTTGATAGTGAAGGGGTGACTTGGTCGTTACTTGGAGGTATTACCGCGCCAATATTTAACTCTGGTAAGATTTCAGCACAGTACGATATTGCGCAAGAAGAGGCTAAGCAGGCGATGCTCAATTATAGGGGGACTGTGCTTGCCGCTTATTTTGAAGTTAATGATGCGATGAATAGTTTCAGGCGTTCAGAGTTAGCCATTGAAGCACAGCAAGAGTTGGTTGAGGCATCAACAGAATATACTCGCTTAGCGATGTTGCGATACCGCAATGGTGTCTCTAGTTCATTAGATTTGATGGATGCTCAGCGTAGTTTGTTTAGTGCTGAACTGACATTAAGCCTAGTAAAACGTGACCGACTGTTGTCAATGATTACTCTGTACCGTGCATTAGGCGGTGGGGTGTTAACCAGTGAAGAGATGCAAACTGAACTGGGGAAAGAATAACTATAGTGTAAGCGTTGAATGGTGTTATTTTTAGTTAGTTGCTCCCTTTTTGTGAGCAATCATCAAGGAGGAATGATGAGTTTGAGTGCAGGAAAATACGATATGCTTCGATTTGTGTTGCTGGTTGGCGTGCTCGGTTGGGGAGTTTCCACCGCAGTGATCGTGCAGTTAATTCAGATGATTATGGGAGACATGTCGTTTTTTGATGGGCTTATATCCTCATTGATCATTTTTCCAATCGCCGGCATTTTATTTGGGTATAGCATGTGGCGAGCCAAGCTTGCTAAGTCTTTTGAAGGCTAAATATTTCTGTGCTTTATTGTGCCTATAGCCCTCTCTTGCGAGTAACTTTCAAGCTAAACAGAATTTAGACAGGAGTCTTTATGTTTTATCGTTCTAGATTATCGAAGCCCTTTTTATTGGTAATTTACATCACTCTTGCCACAGTGGGGATTTTTCAGGCAGGCTACCTTATCGGTTTGGCTGCGTACTCAGAGGATTTTAGTTTCAGTGCTATTAACGCAATACAGATTAGCCTACTTGGCTTGGGAAGTTGGGGGATATTTGAATTGGTAAGAAGGCTAAAGAAGATGACTCTAGAACCTCAGTAAAAGTCGCAAGTAAATATGTTTTAGCCGATAACTCCCATGCTGATTAAATCCTCTTAAACACAATAAAGGCCAGCATTTGCTGACCTTTCATTAATTTGACCGTTTAAATTAACTAAAGAGGGTATTCTTTAGCTCCGCTGCTGGGATCTTAAATGGCTCGATTAATCTAGGCGGCCTAAGTACTAACGCACCTTGGCAGTTGTTACAGGTGAAATGCATTTTTTCACTGCAGCTTTTGCAATAGGTGCACTCGAAAGAGCAGATATAAGCGACCTCTTTTCTCGCTAGCTTGGTTTTGCAGCACTCGCACTCTGTTTTCATTCTTAACATAAATTCACTCCCTTGAATAACTAAACTACTTCTACTTCTACTTCT
>NZ_JBFRIY010000070.1:0-30875 GCF_041468565.1 Shewanella sp. 10N.286.54.B9 | reverse complement strand
ACTTCTACTTCTACTTCTACATCTAAAATTAAAACACTGGTAACAAGGTTTTTCTCTTCCATGAGCTTGTTACTGTTATCGTCACAATTAGGCTTTCATTGCATTCCAAAACATCGAAAAGCTTGCCTGCTTGTGTGTTTCATTTTGCCACTTATCTGGGTGGTCTAAGAAGTACCTTGTCGCGGCCAAATACTGACCGTGGCAACCTTCTAGCATCAATGATAGCGGATAATTCGCTAGAACGCCTGTTTTTTGACCAAGGGTGATCAGTTCCCCCATAAAGCTCAATATTCCAGTCATTGCTTGTTGCCTGACTTCTGCTGCAATTGAAGGTGACATGGAATATTGCTGAAAGAACTCCTGTTTTAACGGGTTGGCAATCGCCCAATCGATAGCAACTTTCCACAGGTGTTCAGCGTTTAACTGCAGATCTCCCTTGCTGCTCGATTTTGACTGTATTTCAGTTGCAAGCTCTTGCTTTATATTAAGAAATAGATAGTTCATTAATTCATTTTTTGAAGCGAAATGGTGAAAAAGCGCCCCTGTTGCCACTCCTGCAGTTTTGGCGATAGAGGCCGTTGATGTGGCATAAAAGCCCTGGCTGACAAAGAGTGTCAGCGCAGTGTCTAGTATGGCTTGTTTTTTATCTATTTTACTCATCAGTGAGATTATCCTAATGCTTTAGCGCAGGAAAAACTTTGTCAGCAATTGTTGCAATGCTCCGCCGTAAGGAGGGTGGACTAGCTTACCAGTATTAAAGAACTTGCCACGCTTGAGAATCGTTTTAGCATGACTAAAGGTCAAGAAGCCCTCTTTACCGTGGTAGTGTCCCATTCCTGATGGACCGATACCACCAAATGGTGCGTCATCCGCGGCAACATGAAATACGGTTTCATTAATACAAACACCACCAGAGTGAGTGTGGTTCATGACTTTCTGCTGAGTCGTCTTATCAAAGCTCATTAAGTAGAGTGCTAATGGACGCGGGCGTTGATTAACGTAATCGATGGCTTCATCTAACTGGTCGTATGGGATAACGGGCAGTAATGGACCAAATATCTCATCTTGCAGCAGCAACATGTCGTCAGTCGCGCCAGTAATGAGCTGGGTCGGGACTTTGCGTTTATCGGTATTGATGGCTTCGTCGTTGGCGCTTTCTATCGTTGCGCCTTTTGCTCTGGCATCATCGAGAACTTGCATTACACGGTCAAACTGGCGTTGATTGATAATACTGCCGTAGTCTTTGTTGTCACTGACTTGGCCATACATCTTGGTAAACTTTCTTCTATAAGCCTGCACAAAATCATTGAGTTTTTCTTTGGGCACTAGTACGTAATCGGGTGCGACACATATTTGGCCGGAGTTAAGACATTTACCGTAGATCATGCGCTCTACAGCAATATCCATATCAATATCGTCGGCTACGATAACCGGTGATTTACCACCAAGCTCTAAAGTCACTGGGGTAAGGTTTTGCGCTGCACTGCGCATAACGTGACGACCAACGGTAGTGGAGCCAGTGAACAGCATATGGTCAAACGGTAGCGATGAGAATTCTGCAGCAACATCAGCTTCGCCTTCAACGCAGGCAACATGGTTTTGATCATAGATGCTTGCAAGCATGGCAATCAGGACTTTGTTGGTCTCTGGGGTAAATTCTGACAGCTTTATCATTGCTCGGTTACCGGCGGCTAATGCGGTGATCAGAGGGCCTACCGATAGCATAATAGGGAAGTTCCAAGGCACAATAATTCCGACAACGCCAAGCGGCTGGTATTGCACTTTAATGCTTGCCGGAGCGAGCAAGAGACCTGCATGCCGGCGACTTGGTTTCATCCACTTTTTCAAGTGTTTGAGACTGTAATTGATGTTGTTGATACAGGGCATGATCTCAGAGATATTACTGTCATCAATTGAGCGGTTACCATAATCACGGTTTAACGCCTGAACCAGTTGCTCTTGATAGGCTAATATCGATTTTTTAAGGCTCTTGAGGTGCTCAATTCTAGCCTCGTAGGACGGAGCAGGCTGTGCGAGATACTGAGTACGCTGAGCGACTAGAATATCTGATAAAGGCTGTGTTGCTTGTTGTTGAATTGGCATGTTCATTTTCATCGCTCCAGAGAGTGCTCTTCAAATAACCGACTGATTAGTCGGTCTGATAGTAATCCACTTTTTTGTAAAGGTCAAATATCAGTGTGTTTTGTGAGCAAGATCAACTTCACTTAACTAAACTGCACTAAAATGAATGAAGTGGATACATCAACAAAGGAGATAAAGATGAGTGATAAAACACATGGAATATCAGTGGGTATAGAGCGGTTCGATAACAAGTTCCACTTGAGCTTTACCGCAAGGGGCAAGCTGACTCATCAAGATTATCAGTATATGGTACCTATGATTGAGTCCGCTTTAGCTGGTGTTGAACATCCAGAAATCAATGTTATTGCTGATGTCACTGAACTCGATGGTTGGGAGTTAAGAGCTGCATGGGATGATCTTAAACTTGGGTTAGCTCACGGGCGGGAGTTTAAAAAAATCGCGGTGGTTGGTAGTGGTAACTTTCAGGAGTGGATGACAAAAATTGCAGCTTGGTTTACCCCTTATGATGCTAAGTTTTTTGAAGATAAGGAACAGGCATATAAATGGTTAAAGGATTAACGTTGAACTAGTTTTTGCTCACAATAATGAGCTTGGGCTTATTATTGTGGCAAATACGCTGAGAGAGCTAGAGTCTAATTGCTAGCAATGTCGCGTTAACCGAGGCTATTGGCTATAGTCGTTTACGGTCACAGCAATGCTCAAGTAAACAATGTTTGGAGGAATTCGATATGCGTACTCGACAAATATTATGCCCCACAGATTTTTCTGAAACCGCTTCGCATGCACTGAAATATGCGATTGAGATGGCTAACCTTTACCACGTAGGCTTACGTTTAGTACATGTTATTGACCAGCCTGTTGGACTCGAGAACTACCAAATACTCACTGTAACCCCTGAGGAGCTTGCTCAGAGTATGGAAGATAATGCCGCCGAACAGATGCATGCCTTGTTAGCTGAATTGAATAGCGAGTTGTCGGTAGAGAGCGTTATTCGTCATGGCGTTGCTTCGGAGCAGATCCTTAAAGAAGCGGAATGTTCAGAGGCTGGGATGATCGTTATTGCTAGCCATGGACGTACTGGGTTATCTCATTTCTTGGCCACCAATGTTGCAGAAGCGGTGGCTAATAGGGCTCAATGTCCGGTGTTAGTAGTGAAGTAGTCCAATTAAACAAGTTAAGGAGTGGCTATGCGTACTCGTCAAATTCTATGTCCAACAGATTTCTCTATAACCGCGTCACATGCGCTCAGTTATGCGGTAGAGATGGCAAATTTGTATGGCGTCAGTTTAAGGTTGCTACATGTGATGAGCGAGCCATTTAATGAGCATCACTATGGCTTAGCGGTTGAAGCAGTGGCAGAGCTCGAGCAACAGATAACTTCATTTGCGACTGAGAGTTTGCAAAAAATTCAGCTCGATATACAGGCTGAACTCAATCATGGTCTCAATGTACAAACCGTGATCCGTAGTGGCGATGTGTTAACTGAAATTTTAGCTGAATCAGAGCAGGGGGAAGTCGGCATGATCGTGGTTGCTAGCCATGGTCGACAAGGGATTGCTCATCTCCTTAATCCCAATATTGCCGAGGCATTAGCAAATAAAGCTAAAACCCCGGTGTTAGTGGTTAAATAAGCTTGCTCGACTCATTAGAGCGTTAGTGACGAAAGTTTACGATGTTCGCCCTAAAAGCTTGACCCAGGTTGCTGCAAAAATGCCAATTCTGCAGCTGTAGATGTGCGACCTAAAATCGCATTTCGATGCGGGTAGCGGCCATACTGTTCGATAATCGCTTTGTGCCTGCGCTCAAACTCAAGATTTCCTTGAGCGGCTTCTCGACTAAATAATCGCATTGCTATTTCATGGACGGTAAGAGACTCACTGTGCATGTAGGGCATGAATAAAAACGGTACTTGTTTGGCTTTAAGTTCGCTATCGCTATTTAGCGCTACAGCTTCCTGTGCCAGCACTAAAGCTATCGGGTCGGCAGCAAAAGATTGTGGTGTATCGCGATAGATATTACGCGAAAACTGATCTAACACGATAATTTCCGCTAAGCGTCCCTCAGGTGTTGCTCGCCAGTGATAAAGTTCTCCAGCAATGGCCTGTTTTAGTACTGTTTCAAAACGCTCTTTTATCAGAGCATCGAATTCGCTATCTTTTACCCACCACTGTTTAGGTTCAATCTCATCGAACCAAAAATGCAATATAGTATCGGGTGTTACTGGCACATTATCCGTTATTTTATCCATAATTAAATCCAATTCCTGTGGTCGTTTTGAACAAGGGTAAGTGAACGCTCGGCGATATTACGGGCATCGATGACTGATATATAGGGGAGTTTAATACTGCCACTAGCTAGCCCAATTTCAAGGTTGGCCAACTGACTGCGCTTTTGATTGGGGCTTTGGCTCATGGCAACATGCTGTACTTTACTCAAGGCGACAAGCTGCCAAGAGTGGCCGAGTAAACCTGAGTGAAACCACAGGTTATCCCCGTCAATCACATAACCGTACTGGCGATATCTTAGGTAAATCCCAGCACAAAATAAGCTGGCTGCAATCCATAGGATCTCAGTAAATATGTCTAAACCATGAAAGTAAGTGTTAATTGCAGGGACCAGCAGCGGCAGTAGACCACGCCGCCAAAACCAGCCTAGGTGGATATGTTGGTAGGCTTTAGGCACAGTGGTGGAGGTTGCCTCAATGCCTTTTAGTTTTGGTAGCAGCTCTTCAATGTTGTTTCTAGTCATTGTCGGTACCAACATATTACTGCTGCCGCGTTGCTCAATTTCATGACCTTTTACTTGCTGGAAGTAAACCGTCCAACGCTTAAAGAGCCGACCGACTAATGGTTGGTAGAGCTTAACCACTTGGATGCGTCTTATGGCTAAAGCATCATTTTGCTTAGCGATAACCCCGCCAGTGCGATGCAGAGTATTTCCGCTCCGACTCAAACGATAGGGAAAGTATTTCAACACCGCTGAGGTCATCGAGAGAATCGAAAACAGTAGATAGAATAAAGTTAACGCCAATAATGCAAAGGCAACCTGCAAAATAAAGCTGATAGCGATATTAACATCGTACCACGCCCAGAACGCTTGCACGGATTGTAGGTTTTCCATCGACTCCCAATCAAATTGACCAAATAGTGGCCCTAATATGACGGCTAACCAAATAGCGTTGTTCTGATACAGCCCGAATAAAACCAGCTCCTTAAAGCTTTTACGTGCAACAGTATTGTGTTGAGTTTCCGCCGTTCTCGCGCCAACGTCATCGCTACTGGTTGGGCTTTGCTGCTCTTGCTCGGTCATCAAACGTTTTTTCAGCGCTAGTGCTTCTTTGTAGTCAAGGGCTGAAAGTTCCGCTTCATTCCCTTTAGAGCCCGCGGTTTCTACCACTAGGCTATAGAGCCCCATAGGCCGAAAATAAAGAGGTTGCTGCAAACGAATATTTTGAATTTTATTGAAGGGGATCTCATCCACCTTTTTGAAGATAATACCGTGCTTAATATTCAGTTTGCCGTCGTCTATCTTGAATCTAAACTTGAGCCATTGCAGTACGCTGTAACTGAAGATTAATACTAGGGTTAACAGCGCCACAATAATCACCCAAGGGCTACTAAAACCCTGCTGCCAACCGGTGTAAACTAATGGGATCAGCGCATAACCATTGCTCAATAACTGCTTAATCGCGAACAAGGTGAAGCTAATAACGGACCAAGCAGATAGTGATGACCAGTCTGCAAATTTATTGCTCATCGCGTGCCCCAGTCTCTTTAGCTACTGACTGCTTAGTTGCGAGTTCATCAGTACAACCTGAAACCTCAGTGAGCTTATCGCTATTCTCTATATCAGCTTGCTGCAGATGGTCTTCTTTGGTTGCTGACTGCTCTGTTATGAGCTCATCTGCGCTATTAAGTACTGCAGTTTGGTCATCACTGAGTTCTGTGTCTGCTTGCTGCGGATCGGTTAAGTGAGCCTTGGCTGCTTGGGCGAGTAGGTGTTGGCGTAAGTGCTCGGCGGTATGTTGTTCTATGCCGGGCAATTCTATTTCTGCACTGCCGCTACCAGCGCTAAAACATTTTAAGGTAAATAGATTAAAGTGCCGCTGCAGTGGTCCCTGAGACAGGCTGACATGCTGCAATCTAGAGTAGGGCAGTGAGGTGCGTTTATGCCACCATAGCCCTTTTTCCATTAAAAATTCATGCTCACATACACCATAGCCCAACTTTTGTGCTTGCCTATGCCTAAGATAACCAATGGCAAACATTAGCAGCAGAACAGCAGTGATGACGAGGATGACATAAGTTACGCTCAGTACACCGGGTAAAATGGTGGCGAGTGAGGCGACAATAACGCCAACGAATGCAATGAATAAACTCTCATAGAGCACTTGGGTGTAGTAACGTTCATCTATTTTTTGCAGCTTAACGTCTTCAAACCCTTGCCATTGTGCCTGAGGGATTAAATGATGTGTCGCATAAGCCCTATGTGCGGCTGCTTGCTGAGTATCGGCAGTCTTTTCCAGTGGTTCAACTTTACTGTGTGACTCTGCTTCTGACGTAGTATTTTCCAAGTGTGAATCATCCATTTCATTACTCATGTAACACGCATTATCTTCAGCGACTATATCAGTATCTGACGATTAACTGCCAGCGTGAGACATATTTGGCAACATTTTGGTTAATATTGATTCATTAGCAGAGACTTAATCTAATCGTTATGACTTGTTATTTACTCCAAATAACGTAATTTACGAGCTATAACCTCTTAAAAATTATACTAATGAGTCTTAATCAAACTGTTTCTAAGCAGCAAAAAGCATTTTATAGAAAGCTGTTTATCGCACATCAAATCGAAACTGAAAGCCATAATCTACTGTCTTTACATAAACTCACAGGTATGCCCCGCAGAACCTTGCAAGATTCAATTGCCGCGTTTAGTGACTTAGGGATTGATTGTGAGTTCGTTCAAGATGAGGGGCGTAATAATTCTGGTTGCTATAAAATTGCTGATTGGGGGCCAATCAACGCAACATGGGTTAGCCAAAATATAGCAGAAATAGAACTGCTGCTGAATTAAGCAAGCCTTATGTTAATACAGGTTAAAATGGGTTGATATAGGGCATTGTCATGCCCTGTGTGTATACTTAAAGTCTAAAAAGCCTCTTAAAGGGTGAAAGCATACTTTATTGGTTATTATTTCAATCTAAGAAGTTGATAAGTAAGGTGTTGTTTTGTACGGATAAGGTTTCTCCGTCTTCAGGAATAAGCACCTTATCTGCGAGTTTATACTCCTCTAACACTCGCTTGAAAGTCTTGCGATCGGTTGGGCAATGATTCAACGCTTCCATATGGTTAGCGATGACTTTATTGGGTGACAGCGCAATAAACTCAAGTACTTCTTTGCTCGACATTAGCAGCGGTTGGCCAACATCCATCTGCGCCTCGCCCGCCGCGACCACAGTGACATCTGGCTTGAGCTCAGTTAAAGCCCGTTTAACATTGTCTGTTAACACTGTATCACCACTGATATAAATACTGGGTTCATTGGGTAACTCAACAAAGAAGCCACTGCCGTTAGCCATCACTTTATGGATCCAACCATGACCGTGTTGCGCGGGAATAGCAGTGATCTTTCCACCAAGAAAATCGACAGTTTGCCAGTCTTCAACACCGTTCTCGACCCTAATCGCGTATTTTTCTAGATAAGCCTTATCTTTGGCTGGGGTGGTGACCGGAATATCGCGACTAACCAGAAACTGCTCGCCGGCAGAGTCGAGATGATCTGAATGTTGCAGCGGTTTAAAGCCCAAGGTTTGACTATGGGTCAAAATAGTATGAGTGACTTTATTGAGTAGGCTGTGAGCATTTTTCGGCAGCTCAACGGTTGGGTTTTTCATTGCTTTAAAACGCATAACTGAAAAAGGTGGAATACTGCCCTTAGCACCCAGCATTGGATCGATGAGGATAAAGTGCTCGCCAGACTCAATGACAAAAGTTGCGTTGCGCAGATGATGAATTTTCATAGTGTATCCTGTTTTAAAATCGCTGAACTGATAGCGGTAATTATAGGAAAGTCTTAATCTGTGCAATACTGTCCTAAAGGTCACCTTTCGCTCATATTGGGTCAAGAGATGAAACATAAACAATATAAAATGGCGATACTCGCTTTTGATGGAATAAGCGCATTTCACCTGTCTGTGCCCTGTTTGGTATTTCAAGATATGTTTATTGATGAATACCAGCCGTTCGAAGTGAGCATTTGCAGTATCAGTGGCAAGTCACTCAAAAATAGCAGCGGTTTTACTTTGCAAACCAAAGAGCAACTTGAAGCATTGAGCGGCGCTGATATTGTTATTGTTCCCAGTTGGCCAAGTGATGTTCCCTTGGCTCCGGCTCATTTGCTGCAAGCGCTTGTTGAGGCACATCAAAGAGGCGCATTACTGGTAGGCTTATGTTTAGGGGCATTTGTGCTCGCCGAGGCCGGTTTACTGAACGGCCAAACCGCCACAACACATTGGGCTTACAGCCAAGTATTTCAACGTCGATTTCCTAACGTTCTATTCGACAGTGAACCGCTGTTTATTGAGCATGAGCAAATAGTCACGTCAGCGGGAGTGGCGGCTGCGCTCGATTGTTGTTTGCACCTGTTACGCCGTTTTGTTGGTAATGAGGTTGCTGCTGATCTGGCAAGGAAAATGGTGACTGCACCATTTCGCTCTGGCGGGCAGCAGCAATACATTCCACTGCCTTTACCTGATAAGCCGCTCGGCGAGACCAGTTTTTCTAAGGTGATGGAACAAGTTGAGCAACAGCTTAATTTGCCGATTAAGATTGATGAAGTTGCTGCACGTTGTGCCATGAGCAGGCGGACTTTTACCCGTCATTTTAAAGCAATGTTTGGCTGTACTTTTGGCGAATGGTTGCTCAACCAAAGGCTAAAACTGAGTCAAACCTTGTTGGAAACCTCTACGACCTCAATAGCATTGGTCGCAGAGCAGTCTGGTTTTGGCTCGCAAAGTGCTTATCGTAAGCATTTTAAGCAGGCATTTAATGTCTCTCCAACCCAATGGCGACAGACATTTTCTGGCTGACTAAATTAATACAAAATTAAGTATTACTAATTAAACTTCGCGATCCTCATTTTTTTGAGGATAATGACGCTCTTTTTTAAAACTATCTCCGTTTAACACGAGGAACCGTAAGTGCTCGCCAATGTCTCTACTCTACAATCGAAATTAAAACTTATTGATAATAGTAAAGCTTTTCAGGGCTTTGTTATTTTTGTCATCATCGTTTCAGCGCTATCTATAGGGGCGCACACCTATCATCTACCAAGCTGGATGGAAAAGAGCTTAGTGTTGCTTGATCTTGGTATTACAGTGTTTTTCGCCATTGAGATTGTTATTCGCTTTCTTGCAAGCGATGGTCCGAAGCGCTTTTTTAGTAATGGCTGGAATATTTTCGATACCATCATAGTGATCGGTAGCTTAATCCCTGCGGGTGGCTCGGCAATCCTATTGGCAAGGCTACTACGTATTTTCAGAGTATTGCGTCTAGTATCGATGATCCCAGAGCTGAGGATGTTGGTAAACGCGCTACTAAAAGCGATACCGAGAATGGGATATATCGCACTGTTAATGTTTGTGATTTTCTATATCTACGGCGCGATAGGTAGCATGCTGTTTGCCGATATTAATGACTTTTTATGGGGCGATGTCTCCGTGGCGATGTTAACGCTGTTTAGGGTATCGACCTTTGAGTCATGGACCTCGGTAATGTACGAGACGATGGCGGTATACCCATTGAGCTGGCTTTATTACTTAAGCTTTATTTTCCTGACCGCTTTTGTATTTTTAAACATGATGGTTGGCGCGGTGCTTGATGTCATGACTCAAGAAACTGCAGCAATGCGTGCTGAAGATGAAGCTAATACAGACATCCCTGCAAGCGAGCAACCCGCCAGTGTTGCCGACGTTGCTGAGCTGAAACAGCAGATAGAAGAGTTGAAAGGGCTACTGCTACAAAAGGCGGGTTAACCCGCTATTCATATATTTTCATATTGTTGGTTTGTTGGTTCATATCTACTGCCAAAGTTATTAATAACTTGGGAGTAACATTTGTCTCAAATAACACAATGGGATGATGATTATGAAAACTGCACATGCTTTGATGCTTGTAAGCCTAACCGCGGCTTCAATGGGGACTGCAATTGCGGCCGATAGCAATGAGCTATTTGGTGGCCAACTAAGTGGTAACGTTAAGTTTGCAACTGACTACGTTTTTCGCGGTGAGTCTGAAACGATGGATGGTGATGTTCCCGTGGTACAGGGCACGTTAGGCTGGGGCAACGATGATGGCTGGTACACCGGTGTTTTTGCATCAAACATTAAGTTTGCTGACCCTAATCTTGAAATCGTCACTGCACCTTATATTGGTAAAGCTGGCAGCTTTGGTGATAGTGGTGTGACGTATGATGTGATGGTGTTTTCATATCTTTATCCAGGCGCTTCTTACTCAAACTACACCGAATTATGGATCAAGGTCGGTAAGCAGTTTGGTCAGGCAAATGTCACCTTAGAAGTCACTCCAACGATTGATGACTGGTTTGGCGTAGAGGGTTGGCAGGGTGTTAACTATGCCGTTCACCCAAGCTACGACTTTAACAACGGTATTAAGGTTTCAGGGTCATTCGGTTACCAAGATCTTGATGGTGAAGGCGCAGAAGGTTGGACGCATTGGAACCTAGGTGTTGAAGCAAGCTACGTTGGGCTGAATTTTGATTTGCGTTACCACGGCAGCTCAGTTGATGAATCACACTTAGTGTATGGCAGCCAAACAGAGATCTTTGATGATCGTGTGGTCTTTGGCTTAAGTAAGAGTTTTTAATCTATACCCTCCACAAAAAGCCGACTGAATAAAGTCGGCTTTTTGTTATCAGGGCTACCTAAGCTGGAAGTAACGCTGGAATATTAGGGGCGGTTGATAAATAGGGATGTAGACTCGCGGCTACATTCTGTCTATATCCGCTCTCGTTGGCTGGGTTTTGAAACGATTTATTCTCGGTGGCTGAGCCAGGTAATAGGCCCGCGATAGCACGGCGGTGTATGCCTCGGTTAAATCTCTGTTAATTGCCACTGAAAACGGGCATCTTGAGGTCGAAGGGGTATATAATGTTGCGTTAATACAGTGAAGTAAAATACCGAAACAGTTTTTCGTTGCGGTTGCTAGAGGTGATATATGGGCTATAGGGTACTGGTTGTTGATGATGAAGCCGTCATTAGAGCCAGATTAAAAGGCTATTTTGAGAAAGAGGGCTATCAAGTCGTCGAAGCTCAAGATGGTGAGCAGATGTGGCATGAGTTTGAACAGCAACACATCGATTTGGTCATGCTCGATATTAATCTACCTGGCACTGATGGCTTAAGCCTTGCCCGCGAACTGCGCAGTCGGGGTGATGTCGGCATCATCTTAGTGACTGGTCGCGATGAAACCATCGATAAAATTGTTGGCTTGGAGATGGGCGCAGATGATTACGTCACTAAGCCGTTCGAGTTAAGGGAGCTGTTAGTTAGGGTTAAAAACCTACTTTGGCGTATATCTTTAGTACAAAAAGCCAAAGATGAAAGTGCAGTCGCAGCCGACCCTAATGACAACATCATTGCTTTTAACGACTACATATTGGAACTGAATAGCCGTCAATTAAGCTGTAATGGCGAACTCATTAAGCTGACTAAAGCTGAATTTGAATTGCTCACCGCTTTCGCACTGCATCCGCAACAAGTGTTGTCACGAGACAGACTGATGCAGCAAACTAGCCACCGTAATCAAGACGTTAATGATAGAACCATTGATGTGATTATCAGACGGTTGCGTAATAAGTTATCAGCTGAGCTATTCGTCACAGTGCATGGCGAAGGTTATCTGTTTGCTGCCAAGGTTAAAGACTAGAGCTAGAGTTTGGATGAGCGAAAATAGTAAAGCTATTTAGTCGACCCCATTAACGCGATAAATGGGGTAATAGTCAGCCGGCGCTAAGCTGGTTTTTAGTACCTGCTTATTAATATTACCAATACTCTGGCTCTGAATTTTTGGGCCAATATCACCAAAGTCTGCAGCGCCTTGAAGCTCTTTTACTGCCACATCAATGGCGAGCATACCTTGTATAACGACTAAGTCATCATTACTAAATTCAACCCGATCCCGATAGATCCCACGAAGAATCGCCGGTGAGAGGTAACTGCTCACCAGTTTGATATCATCTTCAAGTTGCAACTGCCTTAAAATAGCAACTGCAGCTTCAATGGCTACTGCACTGCCTAGAATATATTGTGGTGTTTGGCTGCTTAGGAGGCTCTCAATTTCATCGCGATACAAATTACGATTGTTGTCGGCATGACGCACAGCTGAAATCGTCACTTGGCTGTCGATCAGCGCAGCGGTTAACCCCTGTTCAACTAAACCACTGCCGCCTTGTTTATCGGGGCCAGCTAACAGTGCAACTTGGGTGGGTTGGGTAGTCTGATTACGTATATATTGACCCGCTTGAAAGCCCATTTGATACCAGTTTACCCCAATGCGGGTGCTAACTTGCTTGCTATCTAAACGGTTGACTAAGGCGATAATGGGTTTGTTGAGGGGCGGTTTGTAGAAGTCGAGTATGTCTGGGCGGACTGCGCCAAGTAAGATCGCGTCGTAGTTGTGTTTCATACAGTTGTCGAGCTGGCTTAACTGTTTGTCGAGACCGTAGTATCCGCCAGCTTCAAACACTGCTAAATGCAGTTTAAGTTTTTTGGCTTGCTCTACTAAACCATAGTTAATACCGGTCCAGTAGCTGTCCTTTAAATGTGGCATCAACACACAAATCCGCCAGTCATTTTTGGCCTCAGCAAGTGGAGTATATTGTATTGATGATGTTTGCTGAATGGTTTGGTCAAAAGGCTGTCGCTGCTCAAGCGACCATGTCGGCACGGTGACTGCTGCATTGACTAATGGACTGGCGAGGAATAAGCCAAATAGCAGATTTATCCATCGCATTGAAGCTTTCACCATAGTTAACATCCCTTTGTTTCGTGCTAATGTTAGAGCTTAATGTTAGATATTGTAACAGCATAGCGTAGAAGAGTGAGTCCTTTGTCATTATCCATATTGCCGCGTCCCAGATTATCTTTATCTAGAAAGAGCCTAATTGGTCGCTTGATGTTGGCCTTCTGCTTATTAGCGCTGTTGTTATTGCTATTAGTCTCTCTTGGCAGCTTAAGCCTGCATTGGGTACAGCAGGCCGACAAGTATCTTTACGACAGGGCGTTGCCAGCATCTGAGGCGGCTCGCCAGTTGGTGTTATCGAGTAATGCTTTGGCCGAAAATGCTAAGTTATTGGGACAGTCTGAGCAAGAGTCGCAGCGGCAATTAGTTGGGCGGAAATTGTCAATTAACAGTGCGGCTATGTTGAATGCGATTAAAGTCCTTAAAGCCCTCAATGTGAATTTTGATCTGAGTCTTGAGCAGAGCGCATCAGATATTATTGGTGATCTATCCTTACTTGGAGAGCAAGTTGGTCAGCGTATTTTGGCTGGCTATCAATTGCAATTACAAGGTAAAGCGCTGGTGGAGGCATCTAATCAAAGTACTGAGTTATTGTTAGCAGAGCTTGCGATTGTCGATTCGGGGATTTTGTCTAAACTCAGTTTAGCTTACCCGCAAGCGGTGGGTACAGAGCAAACGTCTAAGTTGCTTGATAGCTTGATAGAGCAAGATGTTGATATTCAAGAAAGACTTAATCGAGCACTGAAAATCGTGCATAACATCGCGCTGATGGGACAGGTGTTTCAGTCACCAGAGTTAGACAGTACAGTGTTTAATTCATTAGCTAGAAATGACAGCCAGTTAGCACAACTCGGGGTATCAATTTCTGGTCTAAATGACCCCCGTTCTGACGCTGGCGCCCGCTATTTTGCTTCTTTAACCAGCCTATCTAACATTATACGTGACCCAGTTCGGGCTAAGGCATTTGCAAAGCAGGTCCTCATTTTGCAAACCTTACCGCAAAGTATCTTGCTGCAAAAACATCATACTCAATTGAACCAAATCCAAGAGTTACAGTTGCAGGCTCTCACCGATAAACTGGATGCACTAAATGGCGCTGTAGATAGCGCTATGCGGACAAAACGCATAGAGGCTGATAATGCCAGAAGCGATTACCTTAGCCAGCTGAGCTGGTCAAAAGTGAGCCTGTTACTTACAGGGTTACTCATGCTGTTAGTGATTGCGTTCGTCATTTATAAGGTGATCTATCAGGGCATTGCGCTCAAGCTCAATGCCGCCACTAATGCACTCGCTCAGTTAAGTCTAGGCAACACCGCGGTGACTATTGATACCCAAGGCGATGATGAATTAGCGGCGATGGCGAGTGCAATTAAGGCCTTTAAACAAAAGACTGAGCACAACCTTAAATTACAAGCTGAACTGCGTGATACTGCAGAAGAGTTATATGAGCATAAGCAAGCCTTGGAAGCGAAAGTAGAGGCGCGTACATTAGAATTGGCAGAGGCTAATGTTCAATTAGATCGAGAAGCAAAAGGGCATGTATTGGCTCGTGATATGGCTGAACAAGCGAACCAAGCCAAATCACTGTTCTTAGCCACCATGAGTCATGAAATTAGAACGCCACTTAATGGATTATTGGGAACTCTAACCTTGCTTGGCCACTCCCATTTACCGCCAGCACAAAGGCAGATGCTGGCTTTATCGCAGTATAGCGGTACGCTATTACAAACGGTGCTGAACGACATTCTTGATTTCTCACGGCTTGAGCAGAGTAAGTTAGCCAATGAGCCCAGAGCGGTCGATTTGGCGCAATTGTTGGATGAAGTCACAGCGATTATGTTAGCGGGAGCCAGTTTAGCGGGTCTAACTTTAGTGGCGAACTATCAAGATCTGCCTAAGTGGGTCTATATTGACGGGCCTAAATTGCGGCAAGTGTTGTTTAATCTGCTGGGCAATGCGATTAAGTTTACTCCGCAGGGAACCGTAGAGCTATCTGTAGCGGTTGAGCAGCAGGAACTCGCATTTAAAGTACAAGACAGCGGTATTGGCATTGATGCTAATGCGATGAAAAAGCTATTTAAAGCTTACAGTAATGAGGCGAGTAAAGGGCGCGACCGCGGCACAGGGCTAGGGCTTGCGATCAGTAAACAGCTTGTTGAATTAATGAGTTCAAGTACGAATAAAGCAAAAGCTTTATGGGTCGATAGTGACGTCGGCCAGGGGAGTTGTTTTGGGTTTTCGCTGCCGTTAACGATCTGCGCTGGCCCGGACATGGCACAGCAATTACCTGCTGAACGGGTGAACTCAAAGCTGGTACTCGTGGTAGAAGACAACAAGATTAATGCAATGGTTGCTCAGGGGTTTCTGGCTCATTTAGGCCATGACTCTAAGTTAGCCACTAGCTGCGAAGCGGCGAGGAAGCTCTACACCCAGCAAACCGCGACTGAATATGACGCCATCATGCTAGATATTCAATTGGGAGATGGCTCTGGAGTTAGTTTATTAGAGGAGCTACAACAGATTAATGTACAAGCCGCTCATACACTGCCAATTGCTGCCTTTACTGCGCAGTTGCAAGCTGATGATATGGAGAACTACCAAGCTAAAGGTTTCGATCAGGTATTGATGAAGCCATTGGATATGCAGGCGTTGTCAGTTTGGCTTGGCTGCGCGAAAGAGCCCGATACCACAGATAGTGATTGCTGCGTAACAGATTGGAAATTAGGCGTAGCACATACAGAAAGTGATTTAGAGTGTCAGGTTGAGGCAAGTACTCGGGTAAATATAGAGCAAGACAATATTGAACTAGACAGTATGGCTCAGAGCCAAGCGAAGCTAGCCCCCTTACTTGATGATAGGCAGCTAATTCAAGATATGAGCTATTTGGGTAAAGATGCTGTGGTGGAGCTATTTAGCCTTTATCAAGATTCTAGCCAGGCTCATATGGCGACGCTTGCCAAGGCACCTGAAGATTTTGAGCGAGTACTGCATGCCTTAAAGGGCAGTAGTGCCAGCATGGGATTATCGCAACTTGCTGGAAAATGTCGTGATATCGAACAGCTTAAAATCAGTGCTGCTGCTTATCAATTAGATCAACACCAAACACTGTTTGAGTTGTGGCAACGCTCACTAGATGAACTCTCGAAATGGCTTGATGGTCAGAAAAACGCAGAGCAGGCGTAGTCGGCTAAAGCATAACCCATAGCGTTTTTATGCCAGTGTTTGACAGCGCTTTACTGCATGTCATTGATTGCGTTTTACAACATTGCAAAACACTGCCGACTAATCGTAAGGCTCAAAAATCTCATGCACTATACCTGATGGGTCTTTAAAGGCTGCATATCGACCCCTGTCATTTGCATTGGGTGTTTGATGAATAAATTCTACGTTGTGACATTTTAGCTCTTTGATTGTTTCATCAAGGTTTTTTACGCTAAAAACCAGAGTGGAACTGGCGTTGTAACCGTGCTCATACTTACTCGCTGGTAACGTTCCTTGAAACATCAAGACGCTGTGGTTTCCTGCCAGTAGTTTAAGGCAAGAATCAGTTTCAGATATCAATTCAAGCCCTAGTATGTCGATGTAAAAGGCTTTAGATTGCTGCAGGTTTTGCACGATGAGCAGGGTTGCAGGGTTATCCATATAAGCGAGTTCTCGTTTTTAGAGCCGATTAAAAGTGAGTTTGATTAGTGATGTATCCCACTGCCATAAAACGCTTTAGCACAGGTTTTACAATGCAGTTTTACCGGAAATGGTTGAACTCCCATTAAAGTCAGTACACATAGGCCTAATGGGTATGACAGCAGATTAGGGATAAACGAAAAGATAATATGTACATCCTCTGAATTGCAGTGTTTGCATTTACAAAACAGTTGGTTTTCGTGATTTGTTTTATACCCGTTCCACTTGAATATGCTCGTTTCAGAGGCTATGTGCCAGTTCAATTCTAGGCGTATTAACGTAGAAATGGTTATTCCCTTTTAAGTGAGTGCAACAACGAAGTGGGCTGGCACAAAGCCTTCTGCGATGGGCTTTAATGGGCTTTACTCAGTGTTATTGATTTTACCAAGGGAATGACCATTCGTTGCAATCAATGCCGTGATTAAAGTCCATTAAACTCCCACTGAATCCTGCATCTTCAGGTGGAACAGGTATATACATACTTATCCCTAAGAGTCTTTATTCCGTTGTTAATTGAGTTATAACACGAGTCATATTACTTGCAAATAGTCGCGCTATCGGCAGCAGTAAAATCTGAACCTAACCACTGGTTGTAGGTGATTGCAGCATGACCCTGTATCAAATACTACTGTTATAACGCCTAAAAAAATAGCACCCAAAAAGTGGTTAGCTGTTCAACTTATCAGCTTGAGTCTATTTTAAATAAGCTTGATTGTTGCATTAGGTGAAAAAATATCAACTAGAGATTATAATGGCTGTTCATTTTTTAAACGATTAATAGTAAGGCAGATTCTTTTGCTTGATGCTGTAAGCCGCAGCGAAAAAGCGCCGCCGTGATCTCTTTTTACATAAATTAAACCTTTACAATATCCCTGACTGCTGTAAAGTACGCCTTGCTCTGGCATTCAGAGTTATTAGTGAACCATCAAGTAAAAGTAAGCCTCAGATTACTGCGTTATCGTTGTTATCCATAGTGTTTCCCTTAGCTTCATCGTCACATTTAATAATTCAAGCTCTCAGCACATCGCAATTTCGCGATAGATTTATTAATTTTTTAATTATATAAGGGACACAAAATGTCTAATTCAACTACTGGTATCGTAAAATGGTTTAACGAAGACAAAGGTTTTGGCTTCATCACTCAAGACAATGGCGGCGCTGACGTATTCGTACATTTCCGTGCAATCGCTTCAGACGGTTTCAAAACTCTTGCTGAAGGCCAAAAAGTTTCTTTCGACCTAGAGCAAGGCCAAAAAGGCCCACAAGCAGCTAACGTAGTTGCTATCTAAGTTGAAAGTCGACTCAATTAGTCTAAAGACTACATGAGTCACTTGAGATAATTAAACGAGGTTAACCTTGTTTGATTATTTGAAAAGCGAGCCGAAAGGTTCGCTTTTTGCGTTTTAGCGCAGTCCAATATCATTCTTCTTCCCTCTTCTTGTCATAAAGACTCCTACCAAGTATCGTCTTTAAGACATTCCTTTTGTCTATTTTACATGCTTTACCATTGTCATAAAGACACTGTGAGTATGTTGGTTTTCTATACATTGCGCATGTTTTCAATCGATTAAATATCTGGCACGGTTAGTGCAATTACTCAACTTAGAAATTAAAAATTTATTTAATCTTTTAGGTAGTAGCTAATGACAATTCATGTAAAAAACAATATCCACTGGGTCGGCCAACGCGATTGGGAAGTACAAGACTTCCATGGTACAGAATACAAAATGACCCGTGGCACCAGCTATAACAGTTATCTTATTCGAGAGCAGAAGACTGTATTAATCGATACCGTTGACCATAGATTTAGTCATCAGTTTATTCAAAATCTTGAGATGGAAATTGATCTTAACAGTATCGATTTCATTGTGATAAACCATGCCGAAGAAGATCACTCCGGTGCGTTAACGGCCTTGATGCAAAAAATCCCAGGCACGCCAATTTACTGTACTGAAGCTGCTGTAGACTCGATTGTCGGCCATCACCATCACCCTGAATGGAACTTCAAAATAGTTAAAACCGGCGACAGCGTCGATATTGGCAATGGTAAACAACTTATCTTTATTGAAGCGCCAATGCTGCACTGGCCAGATAGCATGATGACCTATATGACCGAAGATGCAGTGCTGTTTAGTAATGATGCCTTTGGCCAGCATTACTGCGATGAGCATCTGTTTAATGACGAGGTTGACCAGAATGAGCTTAAAGAGCAGTGCTTGCGCTATTACGCCAACATTCTTACTCCTTTTAGCAGCCTAGTTACCGCCAAAATTCATGAAGTGTTGAGCTTTAACGTGCCAGTGGACATGATTGCAACCGCCCACGGTATTGTATGGCGCGACAACCCGACTCAGATTATTCACCAATACCTTGAGTGGGCAGACAGCTACCAAGAAGATAAGATCACTATCTTCTATGATTCAATGTCGAATAACACTCGTATGATGGCTGATGCAATTGCCCAAGGTATTCACGATGTTGACCCTGGTGTCGCGGTTAAAGTGTTTAATGTTTCTAAACACGATAAGAATGAAATTCTTTCGCACACTTTCCGTTCTAAAGGTGTGCTTGTCGGTTCTTCAACCATGAACAATGTCATGATGCCAAAAATTGCTGGCATGTTAGAAGAGATCACTGGCCTTAGGTTTCGAGGTAAAAAAGCGGCAGCATTTGGTAGTTATGGTTGGAATGGCGGCGCTGTTGATCGAATCAACACTCGCTTAATGGATGCAGGCTTTGAAACTGCACTGGGTCTTAAAACCAAATGGCGACCTGATGGCAAAGCGATGCGTGAATGTCGTGAACATGGGCGTCAAATTGCAAAACAGTGGGCGCTACAACCTCTTACAGCAGTCGCTAGTCTTGCTGATACAGGGCTTAACACTGAGTCTAAGCCTGCTGTTCAAGCAGCTAAGTCTGTATCTGCAAATACTGAAGAAGTGGCGCTTGCTGAACACCCAAGCGATTGCCAATGCATGATTTGCACCGTATGTAATTGGGTTTACTCGCCCGTAAAAGGTGAACCAAACCAAGAGATTGAGCCTGGAACTGCTTGGGCTGATGTACCTGAATATTTTCTCTGCCCAGAGTGTAACTTGGGGAAAGATGTGTTTGTTGAGCATAACGGCTAGAGACGTATTATACCGATTGGTATCAAGAGGACTCAATCATGACAGCACCTGTTGTGATCATTGGTAGCGGCTTTGCCGCTTATCAATTGATAAAAAATATTCGCAGACAAGACAAAGAGCTGCCCATTCTAGTGATAACAGCCGATAACGGCGATGAATATAACAAGCCCGATTTAAGTCATGTTTTTTCCAAAGGGCAAGATGCAGATACGTTGATATTGCAATCTGCTGCGGACTTTTCGGCGCAGCAACAAATCGAAATAGTGACTAATACCCGAGTCGACAGCATTGACACTAAAATGCACAGTGTAGATGCTGGTGGTCAAACTTATCATTACGCTAAGTTAGTGTTTGCCACGGGCGCTAGTGCCTTTATACCGCCTATTAAAGGTGATGGGCAAGGCAGTGTAATCACCCTCAATAGTTTGTCTGAATATCGTGGTTCGCAAGCGGTCTTAAGTCGTGCTGATCGAATATTGCTAATGGGTGGAGGTTTGATTGGTACAGAGCTCGCGATGGATCTGCAAGCCTGTGGGAAAGAGGTGGTAGTGGTTGAGCCAAACAGTCGATTGCTTGCCAATGTTGCCCCCGATTTTGTCGCGCTGAAACTTGAACGTACCTTGCTTGATGCAGGCATGACGCTTGCGCTAAATGATACTGTGAGTGTAATAGAGTTTTCTACTGCTAATTCACTAATCGAAAATGATGCAGATTTAAAGAAGCAAGGGCTGACTGTAACGACAAGTACAGCTAGACGCTTTGAAGTCGATTGTGTGATATCAGCTGCTGGTTTACGGCCAAATACTCAGTTAGCACAGCAAGCAGGTTTAGAGGTGAGACACGGCATTGTGGTCGATGAGCGACTTAATACTTCAACTGAAAATGTCTATGCCTTAGGCGATTGCGCCGAGATTAATGGCAAGGTGATGGCTTACTTGCAACCGATTATTCTCAGTGCGAATGCGTTGGCAAAGCAGCTGCTAGGTCAAATGTCGCAACTTACATTGCCACCAATGATGGTGAAAGTTAAAACACCTACATACCCTATTCAAGTGGGTGGTCACTTTAGTGCGGACTCTTCATGGAAAGTTGGGTTTGATAAGCTAGGAGTCATTGCAGAAGCTTATGATGAGCTAAATAATATGACAGGTTTTGTGGTCACGGATGAAAATGCTAAGCAGGCATTTTCGCTATTAAGAAAAGTCTCGGCGGCATAATGTGAGTCTCTGGGTTTAAAAGGTCGCACTCGCGGCCTTTTTTATTGTTGGCTCTACATATTTGGTTAACTTTTAGAGCCCCTAATGTAGACAAATAACGACAACAAAATAACTCCTCCCCCCAGCAGCTTTTGTGGCTCAAGTACCTCTCCAAGTAATCCAATACTGAGGATAAGCGTCCAGATCGGTTCTAAGATCATAATGAGAGAAGCGGTTTCAATTTTGACAGAAAACTGCCCTGTAGTTTGCATAAGATAACGTAAAGAGGTTGCTATTACGGTTGATGCACTAAACCACAGTAGGGTTTGGCTGCTGACTTCAAATGCTTCTGGTTGGCTAAGTAAGAGTGAAAGTATTCCACCAAGACCAACCACAAAGAGTTGTAAGCTTATGGAGGTGAGTGGTTTGATGCTTGCCGTTAGCCGCTTATTTAATACAAAGTGCAATGACAAAAGTGCTGATGCTAGCAAGAAATACCATTGGCTTTGTTCTACTTGCCAACCATGGGTCAGTGTTAGCAGTGTCATGCCTAATACTGCTATGGGCAGGGCTAACCAGAAAGCGCGATTCGGTTTTACTTGAAACAATAACCATGAGGTAAATGGCGCAATGATCATTGCCAAGCTCATGATAAAAGCCCCTTCAGAAAGCGTACTCGATATTGAAATCGCATATACCCATATTTGGGTGCAAGCTGCCAATACTACCCCGACAGCGCATATTGAAATGAGCTGCTTAGCGTTTAATCTAACTAGGTGATTAAAACAAAAAGGCAATAGGATGAGGCTTGCCAGTAAAAAGCGAGCACTAATAAATACACTACCTGGTACTTCGGAGATGATCTGCTTGGAGGCAACCCAGCCGAAAGCGGCGAGAAGCGTCGCCAGCAACAATAAGAATTCGCCACGAAGGGCCAGCTTGTTCATTTATCGGTTTTCTTTGTTAATGCTTTGGCTAGATCACTACGCTAAATGACGCAGGGCTTTGCTGCTAGCGCTCGTTATCAAGTTTGTGACTTGGTAACGAGCTTATATCCCCGTTCTAGCTGAAGTTGCGTGCTTAACTAATAAAGCGGTGTGCTAACTTGGGCTGTATTCGGGGTAATCGGTAAGTCCCGCTTCAGCACCACCAAACAGAGTATTAGGGTCGTGCGGCGCTAGTGGAAAGCCATGCTCAATACGCGATGGCAGATCGGGGTTGGCAACAAACGGACGGCCGAAGCCAATCATGTCAGTCACTCCATCATCAATCGCTTTAGCACCTTTGTCGCTATCATAGCGGCCGGCATAGATCAGCACACCTTGGTAGGCTTGGCGGACATCGGCTTTAAACGCTTTAGGTGTTTCTGGTGCGTCGTCCCAGTCAACTTCAGCAATATGGATGTAAACCACGTTCAGTGAATTTAACAGCGCTGCTGCAGCTGTATAGGTTTGTTCAGGAGTCGCATCAACAGTGCCATTAAGTGAAGTAAATGGCGCAAGACGCACACCAACGCGATCAGCGCCAATTGCATCGGTCATAGCCGCAACCACTTCGCCCATGAAGCGGAGTCTATTGTCTATAGAGCCACCATACTCATCGGTGCGGTTGTTAGCTTCTGAGTCGATAAACTGGTTGATTAGGTAACCGTTTGCAGCATGGAGCTCAATACCATCAAAACCAGACTCAATCGCATTGAGTGCAGCTTGACGGTATTGACCGATAACCAGTTCAATATCAGCTTTAGTCATCTCTCTGGGCTCTACAACGTCAACAAAGCCTGGCTCTTGGCTGCCATTATCGATAAATACCTTAACGTTTTCAGCTTTTAGCGGCGATGATGATATCGGTTGTTGGCCACCAATATTATCTGGGTGAGTAACTCGGCCTACATGCCATAACTGGGCAAAGATAGTGCCGCCATTGTTGTGAACTGCATCAGTGACCAGTTTCCAGCCTTGGACTTGCTCAGTGGTATAGATCCCTGGTGTCCACGCATAGCCTTGGCCCATTGCTGATATTTGAGTGCCTTCAGCAACGATAAGTCCAGCGGATGCTCTTTGTGCATAGTATTTAGCCATCATCTGATTGGCTGTGTTACCCGGTTGGCTAGCTCGCGAGCGGGTCATGGGGGGCATGACAATACGATTGTTTAGGGTAAGTTTACCAAGTTGGATTGGTTGAAATAGCGAGTCAGTCATCCTGTTACTCTCCTAGTTGGATAAGTTCAATTTGGTAGCCATCAGGGTCAGTGATAAAGGCAATATGAGTACTACCGCCTTTTACAGGGCCTGCCTCGCGGGTAATGTTACCGCCAAGTTGTTTAATCTTGTCACACGCAGCGTAAATATCTTCTACACCCAGGGCGATATGGCCAAATGCAGTACCCATTTCATAGGCATCAGTATCCCAGTTATAGGTCAATTCAATGGTTGTACTATCAGTTTGAGTGCCGTAGCCAACGAACACTAAGGTGTAGCGATAATCATGGTTCTCTGTTCTCTCAAGCTCTTTCATACCAAGTATATTGGTATAAAAAGCGATGGATTTATCAAGGTCTTTAACCCTTAACATGGTGTGTAAAAACTTCATATATAGCCCTTAGCAACGCATCAATGAACTTGAACATAAACAGAGTGAATTGTGCGTTTGATAATCTGTATTTGATAAGGGGAATTTACAGGGAGTAGCGTTGAGTTTGAAATTATCAATTTTTATCTATTTAATAATTTTCTGTAATGATGGCGGCTAGTCAACCTGTCATAGAGTCGATTATCAATGTTAGATTGAAACTATTTAATGTTGTTGACCAATTATCAATATCTGTAATTAGATATAGACTTATTGCTAGTGAAATAGAAAAGGGCGAATGATGACAAAGACAATTTTAATCACTGGTGCTACCGACGGTATTGGCCTTGAAACCGCAAAAGCATTGGTATCTCAAGGGCATCATGTATTGCTCCATGGGCGCAGCGAGACCAAGTTAGCAGCCGTTGCCGAGCAATTGGCGAGTGGAAGCACAGAAACCCATATTGCAGACCTATCTGTTATGAGTGACGTGATTGCACTTGCTGATAACATCAAGCAACGACATCAGCATATTGATGTGATTATTAATAATGCCGGAGTGTATGGCAGCTCTGGTGTGCTCACCAAAGACGGTTTTGATCTACGTTTTGCTGTAAACACATTCGCGCCGTATTTGTTAACTCAAAAGCTGCTGCCACTGTTAGATAAGCACAGTCGCGTGGTGAACCTATCGTCGGCGGCTCAAGCGAGTATAGACTTAAAAGCGCTTGCTGGTGAGAAGGTATTATCTGATGGACAGGCTTATGCACAAAGTAAGTTGGCTATAACCATGTGGTCGCGGGCGTTAGGACTAGAGTTACAAGCAACGGGCCCGATAGTTGTTTCAGTTAATCCAGCCTCCATGCTTGGTAGCAAAATGGTTAAAGATGCCTTTGGTGTTGCGGGTGGTGACTTGAGTATAGGGGTTGACATTCTTTGTCGAGCAGCGCTGTCTGATGAGTTTTTAGGTGCAGCAGGGCTGTATTTTGATAATGATATTGGACGGTTTGGCGCGCCTCATAAAGATGCGCTAGATGATGCTAAAGTGGTATTACTGATAGATGCGATGAAGCAAGCACTGTCAAAGGTGAGTTAAGTTAACTCGCTGAGCGACCGAATCTTTATACCGATTGGTATTATATTAAAATGGGCCTCTAGGCCCATTTTTTTTATAGGTTCTGCAGGGACTCGTTTAGATTAGATTTGCTGCTATATGACTTAAATGTGATTCGAGTTCATCTTCTGTTTTAGGCAAGGAATCAAGCTCAAATGATAAAGGTTTACTGCCATTGAGCATAAACACCGAGCTTTCACCATGATCATAGTGGAACCATTTTCCATTGACGCAAAGATCTGTATAGCAATTGGGTAGTAGTTCCATCGTGCACCTCTAAATTCTACATTTATTTCTAGTAAGCCTCTAAACCACAACTTTTGCGAGTGCTGCATCATTACCGATGCGCCTGTTTGTGATCTGGTTCACTATTATATGACCCGAAAAGGCGTAGGCGCTTATTGATCTACATCAACGCTGCTGTATTTAACTGTGATTGTGGCAGCAATAAACCCTATTTATCGCTACTAGTGAAGGATAATTAATAGCAATATGGCTGAAAATACTACTTTATAGGCATGCTGTGGTGGCTTTAACTTTTGGGGGCAGAACGAAAAATCAGAGCGCTTAATCAGCATTTGCTACATTAACTTTTTAAGTTTGATCTGAATCATGGCGTGATGGGCTAAATAGATTCAATATTGAAAGGTAACCCGAGCAACATGGTGACTAAAGGAGGTGAAACGTGACAGATACAAAACTGATATTACTGCTAAGAACAGCTATTACCTTTGGTCTTTGCCTCATTTTACTTGGGATCTATTTCCATAACTTTAGTGAGGCTGTGGAAGCCATGGGTGTAACAGGAATTATCATTAGCGCCATGTGTATTGCCTTTGGCATGGTGTTGTCACTGCCAACTAAAATGTACCTAACTTTTATCCTTGTGCGGCGCGAAGCTGATAATAATCAATCTAAATAATGCACTAGCTGAATAAACCTACCTAATCGTAATTTGATGGCATTGCTGATATTTACAATACTACTTTTACCTGTCTATGCTTCCATTGCGCTTTTTATTGGGTATAACGGGTTGCAGTGACATTAAGCATACAAATGGTGACATCGCCAAATTCAATGTCTCGATAGGTCATGTTTTACTATCCCGCTGGTAACCTTAATTTCGCTGATTGAAAAGCTGTAGCCGTTGACTTTACCCCTTTCCCATTTGATATTTTAATCACTAGCAATATAAAGATAGCTCGCAACTATTTTTTTACGTTTACGTTTACGTTATTAGTTATTTTGTTTTTGATTAATGCCGCCCACCTATTGGCAATATAGGAGGGCTGATATGCCAGATATAACTGGGTGGAACTGATAGGATCTGCAAAAATGTGTAATTTTTTTGAGGGCAACTGTTCAATAAAATAATCAGATAAAATACCTATTCCAGCATCCACTAACAGAGCTTGCTGAATCGCAAAGCTATTATTGATCACTTGCTTATTTTCGTGTGCTTGGAAGCTTTTATTATACCTTTCAAACAGGCTGTCCCATGAGCGACTTTTAACAGCGTTTCGTACGATTAAGCGGTGAGTATCTGTTAGATCTTTAAATACGTAGAGATTATGTTTATCTGCATAATCTTTGCTACAAAATAGATGATTTTTAACGGCAACTAGCGGTAAATACTCGAGTTCAGGCTCATCTGTATTATTTCGAATAGAGAAGTCAAACTGGCCTTTTTTAAGCTCAACAATGTCATCGCTTAAATCAAGGTTTATCCGTAATCCGTCAGTTTCAAAACTGCTTAAAAGAGGCGTTAATCGCTTAACTCCAAAATCGATAGGAGCAGTGATGTTGATGACTGTACTGTCATGATGCAATAGCGAATCGCGCAATACTTGATTAAAGTTACGCTCAAGCAGGGCATACTCAAGATAGAGCTTATTACCTTTACAGCTCAGTGCTACCTTACTGCCCTTTCCTCGAATAAAGAGCTTAACCCCAAGCTTTGTCTCTAGGGACTTTATCTGGTAACTAATTGCTGACTGCGAAATAGAAAGCTCTGCAGCAGCAACAGAAAAACTTAAGTTTTTTGCAACTGAAGAAAAGTAGGGCAGGTGGCTAGCAATATTCTTTAGCATCAAATTATTAAATGTATTTATAGAATATATCTATTTTACTCATAAGTTAGGGCGTGACAACATCTAAGTATAAAAAGTCATTTGAGAGCATTATGTCATTATTGAAAAATCATTCTTATGCGGTTTCGCTACTATTTATCTTTAACGGTTGTCTGTTTGGCAGTTGGGCGGCAAAAGTGCCATTTTTCCAAGAGAAATTGGAACTGAATGAACAACATTTAGCATTGTTATTGTTATTGTTACTGTTAGCGCTAGGCGCAGTATGCTCTTTTCCTTTGACTGGAAAGTTAGTAGATAAGTTTGGGGCGCAATATGTCTCTAAATGGGCTTATGTATTATACCCGTTCCCTTTTATTGGTTTAACGATAGCGAACGACATAACGTTAATGGGAGCTGCACTGTTTTTGTTTGGCTTCTTACATGGCGCAATGGATGTCTCGATGAATAGCTGGGCAGCAAGAGCTGAAGCCATATTATCGAAGAAAATGATGCCGTTTTTTCACGCAATGTTTAGCTTAGGTGCTGGTCTTGGAGCGGCTATTTCCGTTTTCTTTGTAAAAATAGAAATGAGTACCTCAGTGCATTTCTGTTTGATTGTGTTATTTTTTATACCGTTTTTTAAGCTACTAAATGTTCCTGCTGCAAATGTGGTTCAACATACAGATAGCTGTAAAACAGGTTGTGAGCAGCCATTACCGATTGTCTTTTTGTCATTGGTGGGATTTATTGCATTCGCCAGTGCGTTAGGAGAAGGTGCGATAGCGGATTGGAGCGCTGTGATTATGAGAGGTGAGTTTGAAACTGATATGAGCTTTGCTGGCTGGGCATATGCCATATTCTCTTTACTTATGGTCTTAGCTCGACTGCTCGGTTTTTTTATTATTGAAAAAATTGGGGTCGTCAATACGGTGAGAGGTTGCTCGCTGTTTAGTTTTGTAGGGGCATTGCTTATCATCTTTGCTGTTTCACCGACATTAGCATTAGTGGGCTTTGCCTGCTTAGGTATTGGTTATTCCGTTGTCGTCCCTTTGGTGTTTTCAACTGCTGCTGCAGTGAACCCAAACAAGTCTGGGGGAGCTATCGCATTCGTTGCCACGTTCGCTTACGGTGGAATGTTAATTGGCCCTGTTATTATTGGGCTAATAGCACATCAAACATCACTTAGAAACGCACTCGTTTTACTGGCTATCTTGCCAATTTATTCGCTGTTGACTGCATATCTTCTTAAGCCTAAAGCTTCTAAAGTCCACGCTTATTAAGCATTGAGTCGCTTAAGGCTTGTAGTTCCCTTAATGACACCGTGTAGTCATTAATGGAATTACTTCTTTTGGTTATAGTGTCCGGTTGCTAACGTTGCTGTATGTGCAGGTTTTTTACAAATAGGTGAGTTAGATAGGCAATTAAATAGCTTTGAGCATGATCGGCTGACTTTGTTAGGGAGCTTATTGATTGTTGCTAGTGGTGCTTACACCTTAATACAAACCAGAAGAGGCTGAACGAATAAGCTTGGGTATTGCTGGTGGGTGAGACTGCGCACTCTAAGTTGGCTGGGTTTATAAATGGCAGCTGTCGATATTAGGTATGACAACTGCCTTATTGGAGCGGGTATTCTGCGTCCGTAAATAGCTAAAGCTAAGGTTGTTTGTTTAACACTTCATCAATGTCGCTGCCACTATGACGTTCAGCTAATTGTTGCCACTCTTCACCCCAAGTGCAGTTGACTATTTTACCGCGTTTAACTGCGGCTCGTTCGCTAACTAACTTCGCCCAACGTTGTACGTGGGGGTAGCTTTCGACATCAAGGAACTCGGCGGCGTCATAAAGTTTACCGAGTACCAAATTGCCGTACCAAGGCCAGATGGCCATATCGGCTATAGTGTAGTCTTCACCAGCAATATACTCATTTTTAGCCAATTGCTTATCGAGTACATCGAGCTGGCGCTTAGCTTCCATAGTAAAACGGTCAATTGGATATTCGAATTTTTCAGGGGCGTAAGCATAAAAATGGCCAAAACCACCGCCAAGATAAGGTGCTGAGCCTTGCAGCCAAAATAGCCAGTTCATGGTCTCGGTGCGAGCGGCTATTTCAGTTGGGAGAAAGTGTCCAAACTTATCTGCAAGGTAAAGTAAAATGCTGCCCGATTCGAATACATTGATTGCGCTATTGCCTGAGTTATCAATCAGCGCTGGAATTTTAGAGTTGGGGTTTATCTCAACAAAGCCTGATGAGAACTGGTCGCTGTCGCCAATATTAATGAGGTATGCGTCGTACTCTGCATCTGATACGCCTTGTGCAAGTAACTCTTCAAGCATGATGGTCACTTTCTGGCCATTAGGTGTGGCCAGCGAGTGCAGTTGTATCGGGTGTTTACCTACAGGCAGTGCTCTTTCATATCTCGCGCCGGAGTCTGGGCGATTGATGCTTGCCCATTCACCACCATTTTCACTGTCCATTGTCCAAACTTTTGCTGGAGTGTATTGCTTGCTCATATCCATTCCTATGTGTTTAGCTGTCTTATTAATATGGGGCTATTTCATTTTTTTAAAAGCGTTGCGGATATAAAGATTCGTCATGAGAAAGTGCTACTTAATCTAACTGTGGGTGCAGCGTGTTTGTCACACAAAAATGACGGCTCAGTATTTTAACAAAGAAGGCTTGCAAGCCTTCTCTACTTTGCTAGCCATTACTGTAAATAGGATTATTTAATCACGCTAGTGGCGCCAAAGACTGTGCACCAATCATTTTTCATATCGATTAAGTGCCAGTTATCTTTTTGTTTGGCCTCATCGAGTGCCTTGTCTAAGCGGCCAATGGACGAGTCGCGATCATATTGCCATTCACGTTCACTGTCGGTGTGATGCACTATCATTGCCATACTTGGCGTATTTTGGCTGGTACTCCATTGCATCATGGCGTGATCACCATCGGAATTTCCTACTGCGAGTATTGGTTTTTTGCCAATTATTCGTTGGATGTTTTCAACCTTTACCTGCTTGTCATTGTTTGAAACTAACTCGCCATTTTTCACTATCACGGTATCGGCGCCGACTTTTACCACGTCGTATCCAAAGCTACTGCCAATAACATTCTCAGCGGGAATGCCATATGCCTGCTCGGTCCAGGCGCGCATAAAGTCACTGCCGCCACCGGAGACGATGTAGTTAGTAAAACCGTTGGCTTTTAGATAAGTCAGCATCTCTTTCATTGGCTGATAGGTCATGTCGATATAACTACGGTCGAAACGTTGATTTTTACTCTTAGTCACCCAGCTGTGCACTATCTGCTGAAACGCATCGACAGTTAAGCCTGAATGGGTTACTTGCAGTAGCTCTAGCAGTGCATGGTGATCGGCTTTCATCAGTGATTCGATATCATCTTCGAGCACCCATTTAAAGGGGGGGGTATTTTTCCAGTCAGGGTGTTTGTTAGCAAGGCCTTTTATCTGTTCTAAAGTGAACACCAGTTGGTAGTACATAGGCTGTTCTGACCAAAGCGTGCCATCATTATCAAATACTGCGATACGGTCTTTAGCGGCAACAAACTTAGGGCTGTTGGGAGTGGTGACCTCTTTTACAAACGCTACGATTGCACTTCTGCGTTCACTATTGACCCATGAAGCGAGATCACTGGTATTAGATTGGCAAGTGACGGCCAAGGCAGAGGTTGACGATAGTGTAAGCATAAGGAGTAAAGACAGAGGTTTGAGCTTCATAAAAGATCCTTTAAGTGTCATCTCATGCCAGTTAAACAGATATAACTGCCCAAAAGAATAGGGAAAATGTCTAGTTTTTTGTCAATAACTAAAGCTGGAAATGGGCATGAAATCAAGTTGCTTTGTCGTATAATACCAATCGTAGTATGTAACTGCTCACCCTAGCTCGTTAAAACATCCGATAACGTCGTTAAAAATTTTAATTGTAGAATAACTAGGGGCTGTTGATCT
>NZ_JBFRIY010000069.1:40859-89756 GCF_041468565.1 Shewanella sp. 10N.286.54.B9 | reverse complement strand
GCCCTGTGCGGAGCCGCATGTGTGGGGGTTGGAGGCTAGATACCTCCGACTACCCGATTAGCTACCGATTACTCTGACGTAGCTGCAAGCATACATCCTGCACCAATAAATGTTGTGCCAAATATTTTGCCGAGTAAATTTTGTACCTGAGTATTTATTGTGCGTGATTTAGCACGCTGCGCTACAAGTGCATATGAAGACAAACAAAAAAATGATAACAACATGAAACTTAAAACTAAAATAGAAAACTGGTACATAAGGGGGTCATTAGCCACAATAAACTGAGGAAACAATGCTGTAGTAAAAATAACTGCTTTGGGATTTGTTAATGCAACTAAAACTCCTTGTGTATATAGATTTAAAGAACTACATTTAGCTGTTTTTGTTGAGCCTACCTCTATATTACCAACACCATTTACCCAGAGCTTAAAACCTAAATAAACCAGATAAGCTGCCCCAAATATTTTTATAACAGTAAATGCCATCGTAGAATGCAAAACAACAGCACTTAACCCAAGTACCGAAAATGTTGACATAATAAACAGCCCAGTAACATTACCTAAAATAGTAATCAGAGATTTTTTAAAACCAAAAGAAAGGCTATTTATTGAAACGACTAATGCCGCAGGACCTGGTGTAGCAGTCGCCAATAAAGCGATAGAACAAAACATAAACCAATTTTCGAATTGCACCAAGTTCTCCCTAGGTAGCTAACATTTTAATATACGGCGTGCGCGTTTTGCCAAACCATTCTGGGAAAGCGTGCACTGAATGTAACCTTGAAAACCCCTTTAAAGCAAATAATTACTCATTAAAGTGAAAAATTGTATCCAATACTCTTTCTGGCAAAAGTGAGTTGCACACTTTGCTTTCCGGTTATCTCAATACTTAAAGAACGGACACTTTTATGTAACTGAATTTACGCATATTTATTACTGCCTGCAATAGTAAACCGTGAATTCGACATTCTGGGTTGTTTTGATTTTTTAGAAAACCTAATAATACTGTATATAATTACAGCACTATTAGGAGGTATAGCAATGCAACAATCACTCCCCCTGTAATGCCGCCAGCGTGTACTCCCAGAGTCGTGCTAAACCAAGCAAATATTCCGGCTGCTGTTCAACCACTGCATTTGGCTCAGTAATACTGGCAATTAACTTATTTAACGCAGTGATATTGGCTGCGTCTCGTTGCTGCATGAGCAGATACTGATTACTCAGTTCGACCTGCACTGGCAAGTAGCTTTGCCAAGTTTCTGCTGACATTGAAACCGGTGATGGAAACCAGTAAACAGGCCCTGCAGTTTCACAAAGCAGTAAGTTACCGTGGGGGAATGTGGCGCTAAGGCGGTGGTTGAGCAAGGTCGCGCTGCCATCATCATGCTCAGAGGCAAAGTTTTGGCATAACAACGACACTGAAAATTCAGCCCCTGTTAGCTGCAGTGTTTCAAATAGTCCTTTGCCCTTTGGATTTGAAGCCTTAGGGACAAGCTCAATGCTCGATAGAGAACCTAAGGCTCTGCCTAACAAATCTAGCCCTGAATAAAGGGTGCGCAGATTAACATTGAGGTCAAAATGCATACAGGGTCCTTGCTGTGAGGCGACTGAAATGGCTTGGTAGAAAGCCTGCGGCGCGGCCAAATCAGCAAAATGAGCATTAACATGGAATCGACAGCTATTTTTCGCTGCTAGTCCTAAGGCATAGCTGACAAACTCTTCACCGACTGGGTGTTCACACAACACATGGATCCCTCTATTTAAACACTGCACCGCGAGCTGCTGTCCGGCCTCTCCTGCAACGGCAATACAGGCTATATCAACACTACCTGCTGGGAGCTGCTCTATTTGGGTAAAGTGCGGCACCTGCAGCTGCGCCGCATACTCCATTGAGCGCTGACTACCCGTCGACAAAATTGCCGCTAAGCTTAAATTCTGTGGCGCGCTGGCTAATGCTCGGATATAAGTCGCGCCATAGTTGGTACCGCATACTAGTACTTTCATCGGTTCTTCCTTGATGTAAAAAGTGTTCATCTGCAAGCGAGGTATTGCCATGCTTGCAGCATTGTTAATGGCCATTATGCAATTGGATGGGGATCCATATTGACGCTCTTGCCGCCAAGAAGTCGTTTTAAACGAGGGTTATCTACACGCTTAAACTGTTCACCAAAATGTATAGGTTGCATATGCTTACCTACCGCTCTGGCAACTCTGAAGGGACTAAGTGCAACATCTGGAGAGGTAACATCAACGATGGCAACCTCAACGCCGGCATCAAGTAACCTTTGGTTAAGATCACTTGAATCTTTAACGATTGGGTAGTGCCACTGGTCGACATTCAATGCCTGTTCTATCGGTTGACGCATAAAATCGAAAGCTGAGCGCTTATCAAGTTTAAAATAGTAGGCGGCATGGTCTTCGAGGCTTTGTACCTCGCTCACATGTTGTGGTACTTTCGCGCCCGTTCGCATCAAATGGCATAAGTACGGCATCACATGACCCTGCTCTAACACGGCTTTTTTCATTGCCACTTGAATATCGCCATGGCATGCCAGCGCCACAGATACTGCCGGAGTGCGCACCCCGTCACCGAAGGCTAAACACACCACTGTTGGCACATGAATGCCGACATCGAGCAGGTAGAGCTCCAATTCCATTCCCATTTCAGAGAGTTCATCCAGCATCACTCGCATCTTGCCGTGATTAACCGCATCAAGCTTTAATCGTTGACAAGGTTGCTTGGCGTACCAAGTTAACATCATCGCATCGCGCTCTATCAGCTCGTAGGTTGCTCTTATGCCTGCATCATCATTGTCTTGCCCTGCTGCTAATCCGTTGGAGGACACTTGGCTAAACTGCTCCTCATAGGGGCAGCTAAAGTTAAAGTAGCTCACTAAGGAGGGCACCCATACCGGTTCCTGTCCGCCTAAATAGACGCCTTTGCTCCAGTGAATTTTGCGTTTTTTGTTCCAACGAGAAAATGGAAATTGCGGCGAGTGATACTGTTTCTTCGAATACAAGACTAAGTCGTTCGGATCGAGGTAAGCACCAGACAGCTGGCTAATCGATGCATAATGGCAGTCTTCAAGGCGGTATCTTGCCGCAGAGTAGCGCTCGATGGCCTCACCAATCGCACTAATATGAGCAGATACACCATCAAGCCCTTTTCCTGATCCCACTTGCCCTACTGCTCTTGGATCATATTGGCCAGCGGTGAAATTAGAGACACTGGCGGAGGCTGTTACTGGAAAGTCGGGTAACTGGGCAGAGTGACCAGTTAACTGTCGTATAATACCGGTTTTGTCATCAACCCAACCTTCAAAGAGCGCCGTAACATCATCAACGCTATGCATCATGTTCAATGGATTAGTCAGTTCAATTTGATGGGCGGAGACAGCGCTCATTGCGCCCACTTGCATTCCAGCCCGTTTCAGTTGCTGCGCTTTAACAAGCGAGGTATGTGCTGTTGCAGATTGGTGATCATAACCACACACTTTACACCAAGGTACGGGGATTATTTTATGGGATTCAGACTGGTTGGTGACTAGGTTTTGCACGTTTACTTTACCCACCAGATCCGTTTGGATGTAGCCCGACAGTAGCTTTATCACTTCCATCGTCAGCTGATGCCCTGTTAATGCTGCCATTGGGCTCAGCATGCTGCGTGCACGGCTTGTTTGTTGGCTATTGTTAGCACTCTTATCCAATTCATGGGCCAAATCAGGTGTTTGTTCTGTGCCTAAGCGACGCAAACGTAAGCAGTTCCAGCAGGCATCAATAGCGTTCGCTGACGGGGTTAAATTAACGGCTGGACCTACCCAAGACTCTAGTCCGTCTAAACTGCCATAGAGCGCGGGGAGCTTATAATGATGCAGTGTTTTAGATATTTGATAGAGCCAGTGTTTTGCCTCTTTACTGAGTGTAACAACCACCAGGTCCCAATCTAATTCACCGGTTAAATCAATTCCATTGCTGCCTTTGGACAGTCGTTGTGTCGTAATTTTGCACCAAGGGCTTTGCTTAGCGATAATCGTTTCTAACACATCTGCACGCCGCTGTTTAAGGCTTTGACTACCAAAGTCACGGTGACACAAAATGTCGTCGGCAGTGACAAGATCATTGTCGATAATATGAATATGGCCAACGCCAGAATAGGCGAGTTCATCAACCATTTTTACCGACCAAGGCTCCAAGCCAATCACTAATATTTTTTTATCTTGTAAGCCATTTTCAGGTGCTGCTTTACTTGACCAAGCATTCATAAATCGTTGATGCATTGCCCACGGTGGCGCAAACTGGCTATTGGCTTCTACCTCCTCCAGCAAGCCTTTTTGCTTGAGCAAGGCAATGACGGATCTGACACTACTTTCACTATAATCAGGCAGTTTTTCGCACACCGCTTGCTCGGTATTATCCCCCTGTAATAACGGCACGATTGTGGTTATAAAGTCACTGACATCTTTGCCGTGCAGTTGAAAATCGCCCAGATCTGACTGCAATAACACCCCATGAACATTGGGAGTGATGGTCGCCGCTGGTGATAGCAAAAGAGTATTCATCTTGTTATTCCTTTAATCCAAACAACCCTAGCACTCGACTAGAGTTGTTTGCTTTACATAATTAAACTTTGGTTAGCTGGTTGCACTCAACAAACAAAATGTTACTGGTGAACTTGCGCACTGGTAGCCAGGATCACAAGGTCTACAGGTAACACATTGCAGGTTTGATGCGGGTTGGCACTGTACACAGTAAGTCACTGGGCTTGGTGCACAGGTTACGCACTGCAAACCTATTGCACATGGCGTAGGCTGACACTGAACGCAATATGCAACCGGGCTTGGCGCACAGGTTACGCACTGCAAGCCTGTCGCACATGGCGTAGGCTGACACTGAACGCAATAAGTAACCGGGCTTGGTGAGCACGTGACGCACTGCACTGCTGGCTGACACGGCGTACAGAGGCAAACCGGAACCGGTCCGCACGGTGCACACAGTTGACAGGGCTGACATGGCGCACATAATTCAACCGGACCAGAGAAACAGGTCGTACACTGAGCAGTAGGTTGGCATGGCGCGCACAGTATGGTCGGCTGACAAGGTACGCAGTAGTAGCAAGGCGCACACTGCAGATTTGGCTGGCAAGTGACACACTGCGCAACCGGGCCTGCTGAGCAGGTAACGCATTGCGTCGGCTGACACGGTACACAGTAATAAACCGGCCCCGGTGCACAGGTGACGCATTGCAGATTTGGCTGACAAGTGACGCACTTTTCATTTGGCTGACAGGTCAAGCAGCAGTAAGCCGCATTTTGCTCACATTGTGCACAGCAACTCACAGTGCACGGTGCACAGAAGTTAATAATACAAGGCAAGCAGTTATCGCACTTACGCACTGATTGACCACTATCACACACCGCACATTCCGTTGCGGCGCAGACCACGCATTTATCTGCAGAGGTTGGTTGACTGCATTGAACTTCCAACTCTTTCACTTTGGACGTTAATTCCGTCACCTGAAGCTGAAGTTCCTTTATCGTTTTCTCACTCATTTTTCATTCCTTGAAGCTAAATTAATAGCATAGAAATTGCTAACAGATGGTCTCAAAAATTAATTCGAGACAGTTGAACGCTTCGAGCACTCAAAGCTCTCGCAATGGCCGCTCGAAAACGCTGTTTGAATCGAGGATAAGCAACCTCCTCGAACTCAAATTAGTGCTCGATGTTTAACTTGAAAATGGATTAAAAATCAGTATGTAAGGTGCTATTTAACTTTGATTAAAGTATTTGCGGTAATATGTGGGAACTTGTATTTTTTACCGCCTATGGGCAGGTCTAGGGAGATATTCTGGGTGTATTGCAGTTGCTGCTGTCCGTTAGATAACAGCTCTAGCCAATATGTGGTGCTAAATTCAAGTACGTCAGAGTGATTCTTCATAAATGGCGTATTGGCGATAGCACCGCTGTTACTGCTATCGACCGAAAGTATAGTGGTATTAATCACATTTACGCCTTTATCTGCCAACTCCTGCAGTGCGACATCTAACACAATATTTGGATTGATATTAGGGTTGTTTGGGCTGTTAACCCCATAATTGACATTAAAACCACAGGGAACATCAATAGGTAAACAACTTGCGACTGGAATTGTCGGTGCCTTATATATTTTATCCGCGCTGCCTAGAGCCAAAATCGAATTACCATGGGGCACCGACACTTGCTTAACAATTGCAGTTGTTGGGTTTTGAAACGGGATTGGATTTGGCGCTGGCGGAGTCGGGATATAGGGCGCGGTATTAAGCGCATTTTGCCCCTGGGGGGCGGTGACTTGATGCAACCAAGAGCCATTTTCAGCATGAACTAACTCATTGGCCTGTGGCCCATCAGCGAAAAAAACCCTTTGCTCATAAAATATCGTATAAGCATCTTGTTCAAACTCGCCACCGCGGTTGGCCACCTTACCTTGTATTGCGCTGAAGGTCATCACTTCATAATAGCTATGGTTTTTCAAAATAAAACCATTTGGGGCCGTCACTTGAGGGATCGGCATGACATTAAAGCCGCTAAAACGCTGGCTAACCCAGGTACCAATTAAACCCGCCAATGGGCCTAGTTTTCCTAATATTTTAGGGTTGGTATCGCCACCACCCGGTGCCAGCAGTGGAATGTCATAATCGGGTACAAATGGAGAGGGTGCGGGAGAGTTAACCGCACACTGGCGAGTAGCCGGATTAACCTCACTGCATTGAGTGACGGGGCAACCTCGCGCTGTAGTGTCAGCGGTTATTTGTGGCGTTACAGGACACTGGTTTTCAAGTTCGGCAACTACAGTTGATAGTTGTTGAACACTCAAATCTAACTGTTCCAAATCTGGCTTTGCGTTCATTGTCTTTGCTCCATGCTTTATTAGTTAACCAAACCAAGGCTTCCATTCCTTGCCATTAGGCAAAGCAGCAAACAGACTTTGATTTGGGTGTCTAAAAAAACTAGCACAGCAGTTCTAGCATAAAAATAGCACTTTATTAGGATAATAAAGCATAAAAAAGGATAGGTTTTTGGGGTGGTTTAAGCGGTGTCAAGAGTATTACAATAGACGAAAAAATGGCATCGTAAAGACTGCACAAGCCAGTGGCAACAAGGCATTTATCACCCCCCCTAAAAAAGGGTAAGGTTAACGTAAGGTTTAAGTAAGATAGGCTGAAGATAGCGAGTGAACACAGCTGCATTCACTCTAATACTAAAGAATTAATTTATCGCTAATACTTTTGCAGAAAAACTGCCATTATCGTCCTGCTAATGCACTTGCTGGCGGTGTTTGGCTTGCTTTCCAAGCCGGGTAAAGCGTAGCGATTAAACTCATCACAAAAGCGAGTGACACCACCACTACCACATCATTAGCCACCAATTGCGAAGGCAAGAAATCAATAAAATAAACATCTGCAGATAGCAGCTGGATACCTAATAAAGACTCTATTCCTGCGGCAATATCACTCAAGTTGAGCGCAACGGTAACGCCTAAAACGGTACCTATGACACAGCCCAGCAAACCGTTTAATGCACCCTGCACAATAAAGATTAGCATCACCGCGCTTTTTTTCATGCCCATGGTCAATAAAATCGCAATTTCAGACTGTTTATCTCTTACAGCCATCACTAAGGTGGAGACTATATTGAAACAGGCCACAGCAATCACTAATGCCAAGACAAGATACATCACCATTCTGACAAGTTGTATATCTTGGTATAGATGCCCCTGAGTTCGCGTCCAGTCAGTAATGTAGACATATTGCTGCTGACTAAAACCTAGATCTCGGATCAACATTGGCGCTTGAAATACATTACTCGCCTTGATCCTAATACCAGAAACGCCCTGCCCTAGCTTAAGTAAATTAGCAGCATAAGCCATAGGTACATAAGCAGTGGAAGTATCTAGTTCACCACCAAGTTCAAAGATCCCCGAAACAACAAAACGTTGGCTCTTAGCTGCAGCAATCTTATTCTGAGCTTGTTTGCTGTTATTGGGCATATATAGGCTAATGGATTGCCCTACCGCTACATCTAAACTGTCTGCTAACCCTTTACCAAGTACAATATTGTTTTTGTTTTCATCCTGCAGGCTGTTCCAGCTCTGCTCAGACATAAAGTCGCGAATATTAGAGACCTTGCCCTCGAGCTCTCCATCGATACCAAGCACCGTCAAACCTTGAAATCCGCCAGGCTTTTGAATCAGACCTTGCATCCGCACAAAGGGAGCCGCGGCGACGATCCCCGGCACCTTACTGGCATCAGCAATGATGCTCGGCCAATTTTGTATTGGTTCGTTAACCCCCGCTAACTCACCATGAGAGACAACACCTAACAGCCTACCTTCCAGCTCTTTTTCAAAACCATTCATTGCCGATAAAGCGATGATCAAGACTGCAACACCAAGCGCTATTCCCGCGGTTGATGCAAACGAAATAAAGTTGATAAAGCGGTTTGACTGGCGTGCTAAATAAAAGCGCCAGCCGATCCGCATCGCTAACAGGCTTTTCATCCAGCGAGCTCCTCAGCATTCACCAAATGGCCATCTTTCATATGCAGTTGTCTATCCATTCTAGCAGCAAGGTCTTGATCATGAGTCACCACCACAAATGCAGTTCCTAACTGTGCAGCAAGTTCAGTAATCAATTCGTAAACAGCTTCACCGCTATTGGCGTCAAGATTCCCTGTAGGTTCATCGGCAAGAACCAACTTGGGATCATTGATCAATGCACGGGCAATGGCTACACGCTGACGCTCACCACCAGACATCTCTGCCGGCGTATGTGCTAAACGATGCCCAAGGCCAACTCTTTCTAGTAATGCTGTGGCCTTATTCTCTACCTCTTTACGCTTTTTACCTTGAATAAGTGCCGGCATCGAGACATTTTCCAAGGCGCTAAATTCAGGTAATAGATGATGAAACTGATAGATAAAACCAATATTACTATTACGTACGTGAGCTTGGCGTTTACTCGATAGTTTATAAAGATCTTCATCGAGCATGACCACACTGCCACTACTAGGCTTATCCAGTGTGCCCATAATATGCAGTAATGTACTCTTTCCGGAGCCAGAACTTCCAACTATCGCCAGTTGCTCACCTTTGTAAACCTCAATATTAACGCTATGTAACACTTGAGTTTCAACCGCACCATCAGTGTAGTGCTTACTGACATTGCTAACTTGGAGCAATAATTCTGAATTCATTGTTGACTCGCTATTCATGTCTAAGGGTACTCGCAGGCTGAACATTGGCAGCTCTTAAGGCCGGGTAAATGGTGGCTAATAAAGTCATGATAAGCGTACCAATGACTATCCAACTGAGTTGATTTAACTCGAGCTGTACCGGCAGGTTCTGTCCAGCACCAAGAATGGAAATCCCCAATATATTGGTGATTTCATTTAAATTAAGCGTCAGCAGTACACCAGCAGCCACGCCGGTAAGCAGGCCAATGATGGCATTTAATGATCCTTGGATCATAAAAATACCCATCACACTTGAAGTCGTTAAGCCTTGGGTTTTTAACACCGCCACATCGGTGGTTTTATCAACCACCATCATCACTAAAGCCGAGACAATATTAAATGCAGCAACGGCAATAATCAGACTCAACATTAAAGACATCATATTCTTTTCCATTTTGACCGCACCAAACAGGTGCCCATAGGAATCATGCCAGTCTGTCGTTGTAACTTCATGGGAGAAATAACTTTGTACACTTGGCGCAATGCTAGAGGCCTGAAACGGATCGTCTAAATAAACACGCAGTTGTTTCACTTGTCCTGGAGTTTGGCGCATCAAGCGCTGTGCATCGTCATGATGCATGTAGGCGACACTCGCATCGACTTGAGAACCCATCTCAAAAACACCTGCCACTGTAAATTTACGCTGACTCGGTATTGGGCCTAAAGGGGTGTAGACCACACCATCGCCACTCAATACACGAATTTGATTACCGACGACTACATCCAGTTTACGCGCCAGTTCAGCGCCCAAAATAATACGGTATTTCCCCGCAACGAGCGCATCAAAATCACCGGAATAAGTATTACGCGTCAAGCTAAGTAGTTTTTGCTCCTGCTGCGGATATACGCCATAGATCTGCGCGGCACCAATATTAGACGGCGACTGCAACATCGCTTGGGTACTTACGCTAGGGGTAACCCCTTGCACACCTTTTAGCGCAGACATGTTAGTCACATCTTGCTGCCAGTTATCGAGTGCGATTTCAGAGTGCACCGTCAACTGCGGTACTGCGCCTAAAATACGTTTCTTGAGTTGCCCTTCAAGGCCATTCATCACCGAGCTCACCACAATAAGTGCTGCAACCCCCAGTAAAATACCAGATACTGAGAATATGGTAATGAAAGAGGCAAAGGCATTAGCCTTTCTAGCACGCCAATAGCGATAGCCAATAAAAAATGATAATGAAAGATTCATTAAAAATTCCAAATAAAATCAAATCTAATCTGATGCCAATCAGGTTGAATACATTGATGTAAACACATCAATCAGCTCAACCAATATTGCTCAGCGATACTCTATCAATAAACTAAGCCAAGGCAATTGAATCTCTAACCTTGCTAAATCATAAAGATGCGCACGATAATAGGGGTATTCGCCCCCTAAAAACAAGAGGCAACACCATTGTTAAACGACTCTAGCGCCTATTTTAGTATTAATCATCCATTTGATGCCTATTTACAAGCCTGGGATAATAATTTGCCTCTACCAACGGTTGCACAGCTTAGCTTAATGTTACCGCCGAGTTTACAGCTTATTAGTGATATTAAATCACTAGAATCGGACTGCTTGTTGCAGTTACGTCATCTTGATGATGACGCCAAAACGGTTGTAGAGTTCTTAAAATTACAGTCGCGTAAAATAGATATGGTATTACAACATGTAATTGGTAAAGAGGAGTATGACGGTGACCGTTATGCTGGCAGCCATTTCGGCGGCAGCTCAATTACCGTTACCAGCAGTAAAGAGCTCCCTCTTGGCAGTGATTTTAAGGTCAGTTTGCAGATTAAAGATGAATTGGTGGCATTAATCTGTTTCGCGAAAGTCCAAAGTTGCAGTCTCATCAACAATGAAGATGAGACTGCACCTCAGAGCTTTAGTGCTCAGCTAGCATTTTCCGTCATCAAAGATGCTGATGTCGAGCAGTTGGTCAAAGCAAGCTTAAGTTTGCAACAGAAACAACTAAAATTACGAAAGCTAGCCCCTTAATCTAAATAGTTTTAGCTAGCCAGAGCGACAGCAAGCCACTACAATACCAAGCAACTTTGCTGTTATTGGACATGTTTCCCTCGCCTTGATGAATGCTTTTTCTGTATTGACTCCACCAGCGGTCAAGAGTGCAAAACTTGCACAAACGCTGTGTACTCTTGGTGGCGCTGCTCAAGCGCTAACTATCGCGAATATCGCTAAACAACATCAAGCCGTTACGCTTGTTGTCACAGCCGATACTCCCAGTGCTATTGCACTGGAATCTGAGTTAAGCTATCTGCTTAGTGATACTGATCTTGCTATATGGCTATTCCCTGACAGAGAAACCCTGCCCTATGACAGCTTCTCGCCTCACCAAGATTTGGTTTCTCAGCGTTTAGAAGCGCTGTCGAGGATCCCACAAGCACAGCAAAGTGTGGTTATCGTTCCTATCAGTACTTTAATGGTCAAGTTGCCACCTCAATCATTTTTAAGTGGCAATGTACTGATTTTAGAAAAAGGCGATAACTATCAGCTGCACGACGTCAGAGAGCAATTAATTAACACCGGCTATCACAGTGTTGAACAAGTCTATGAGCACGGAGAGTTTGCAGTACGCGGCTCAATTATTGATATTTTCCCCATGGGGTCAAATCAACCATTTCGCATTGAACTATTCGATGATGAAGTTGAATCGATCCGCCACTTTGATCCGGAAACTCAACGTTCTAGCCAAGAAATAGCATCAATTAGATTATTACCCGCCAAAGAGTTCCCTACTGATGACGCCGCAATAGAAGGTTTTAGGCAGCGTTACCGCCGCCGCTTTGAAGTACTAGTTAAAGAGCCGGGCTCTATCTACCAAATGGTCAGCAAGAAGACCATGCCAGCGGGAATAGAAAACTATCTACCGCTATTTTTTGATGAAACAGCTAACCTGTTTGATTATCTACCCGCAAAAACGCAACTAGTAACCCTTGGCGACATTGAAGCTGCAACCAAAGCTCATTTGCATGAAGTTGAAACTCGCTACGAAGACCGGCGTGTTGATCCACTCAGGCCACTACTAGCACCGCAGGAATTGTACCTGTTAACTGAGCAGATCTTTGCAGCTTTTAAAGGGCTACCTAGATTCCAATTAAAAACGCCGCCATATTCCGGTACGGCTATTGAAGCTAAGGTCGTTAAATTACCTGATCTGGCGGCTAATCATAAACTGAAGCAACCTCTCACTCTCCTTGAAGAATACGCAGCTTTAGGCGATAGGCTGTTATTCAGTGCAGAATCTGAAGGCCGCCGTGAAGCACTGGTCGAGTTACTGGGCAAAATAGGCATAAAACCAAAGCTGTTTAGCCACTTTAATGAGTTTGCCGCCAGTAAAAATAAATTGGGGCTTATTGTCTCACCACTGTCTCAAGGTTGTATCATTGAGAAAAAGACCGGTGGTAAGTTCAGTCTTATCTGCGAAACGGAACTCTTTGGCCAACGTATATCACAGCGACGCCGCCGAGATAAGCAGCGCCAAATAAGCAGTGACGCATTAGTTAAAAACCTCGCAGAACTAAAGGTAGGCCAACCCATCGTTCACCTTGAGCACGGGGTTGCCCGTTATCAAGGCTTAGAAACACTTGATACTGGTGGACTTGTTGCTGAATACCTAGTGCTTGAATACTCAGGTGGCGACAAGCTTTATGTGCCTGTTTCTTCGCTGCACCTGATCAGCCGTTACAGTGTAGGCCCTGACGAAGAGGCTAATCTAAATAAGCTCGGTAATGAAACTTGGGCCAAAGCAAAACGCAAAGCGATTGAAAAAATTCGTGATGTTGCTGCAGAACTGCTCGATGTTTATGCACGTCGACAAGCTCGCCCAGGCGACGCCTGCAAAATAGATCAACAAGAGTACGCCCAGTTTGCCAGTAGTTTTCCGTTTGAAGAAACAGTCGATCAAGAAACTGCGATTACCGCAGTGCTCGATGATATGCGCACACCAATGGCAATGGATAGACTGGTCTGTGGTGACGTAGGTTTTGGTAAAACAGAGGTCGCTATGCGCGCCGCTTTTGTGGCAGTTAACGACGGTAAACAGGTAGCAATACTCGTACCAACCACCCTGCTAGCACAGCAGCATTTTGAGAATTTTCAAGATCGCTTTGCCGATTGGCCTTTTAAAATTGAGGTGATGTCACGCTTCAAAACGGCCAAAGAACAAACTCAAGTGATGAAAGAGCTCACCGACGGCAAAGTCGATATTGTGATCGGTACTCATAAATTATTGCAATCAGAAGCCAAATTCGAAAACTTAGGCTTACTGGTCATCGATGAAGAGCATCGTTTTGGTGTCCGTCAAAAAGAGAAGATTAAAGCACTGCGGGCAAACGTTGATATTTTAACTCTCACAGCCACGCCTATTCCGCGTACACTAAATATGGCCATGTCGGGTATGCGCGATCTGTCGATTATCGCTACGCCACCAGCTAAACGATTAGCTGTGAAAACCTTTGTCCGAGAGTATGACGACGCCACGATTAGAGAGGCGCTACTGCGTGAGATATTACGTGGTGGTCAAGTTTATTTCTTACATAATAGTGTTGAAACCATTGAGAAACGCGCAGCAGAGATCAGTGAACTGTTGCCCGAAGCGCGCGTAGTCACGGCTCACGGACAGATGCGTGAGCGTGAACTTGAACGTGTGATGTCTGATTTTTATCACCAGCGCTTTAATGTATTGGTCTGCACCACCATTATTGAAACCGGAATTGATGTGCCATCGGCTAATACCATCGTGATTGAACGCGCTGACAAGTTTGGTTTGGCACAGCTGCATCAATTACGAGGTCGTGTCGGTCGCTCTCATCACCAAGCTTATGCTTATTTGATGACCCCCCATCCAAAACGCATGACTAAAGATGCCCGTAAGCGACTAGAAGCTATTGGCGCGTTAGAAGATCTTGGGGCTGGCTTCATGCTGGCAACCCAGGATTTAGAAATTCGTGGCGCTGGAGAACTGCTTGGCGATGAGCAAAGTGGTCATATATCCAAGATAGGATTTACCCTATATATGGAGATGCTCGAGGATGCGGTTAAACTGCTTAAAGAAGGTAAAGAGCCATCACTTGATCAAATGTTACGTCAGCAAAGTGAAATTGATTTGCGGATCCCGGCCCTACTACCTGACGATTATGTTAGTGATGTAAACATGCGCTTATCGCTGTATAAACGGATCGCTAACTGTAAAACAGAAAAAGCTGTCGACGAATTAAAAGTCGAGCTCATCGATCGCTTCGGCATGTTACCCGAACCGACCAAAAACTTGATGGAATTGACTCTCTACAAACACTTAGCGACACAACTGGGGCTAAGAAAGATCGAGATGCATGCAAAAGGTGGTAGCATAGAATTTGGCGACGATAACAAGGTCGATCCTGGTTTTATTATTGGTTTATTACAGAATCAACCGCAAATATATCGAATGGATGGTCCGAATAAGCTAAAATTTGCTATGCCATCTGAATCAGCCAAAGACAGGCTTGCACTCATTAAACTGTTAATTGAACAGTTGTCTCAACATCGCATTGGAGAATAAACGTGTTTAGACTTTCTACAAATAAATTGGTGCTTGCACTGGCTGCGGGTGTCATTTCAAGCCTATCGACTGCGGCTAGCGCCCAAGAAGAGCGCTGGTTTGAGGTTGAGATCTATCTGTATGAACATAACTCACCAACGGTAGAGCAATGGTCAGACAAAGTGGTCAATCCGCGTCAACGTAAAACAGTCGACTTTATTACCCCACTCGTAAGCACCGATCTAACCGCCGTTAATATGGGGCTCAATGGGTGCACTTCATCAGACTGGGCAACCGACAGCCTCAACTGTAATGAACAACTTAACTCAAGCAACCAAGTTAAAACCTTAACCGATATACCGATGGTCATTGCTGCAGCTGAACCTGCAACTGCACATTTGGGAGACGGCGCGGTATTACTGGCCGAGAGTCAGAGTCAATTTAAAGATATAATCGCAACCTTGAAGCGCGAGAAAGGAAACAAGAGCTTACTGCATATGACATGGCAGCAATCAATGTTACCAAGAAACAGAGCCATTCCAATCAAGTTATACTCCGGCCATGACTTTTCAGAACAGTATGAGAAAAATGGTCAGCCGCTACAAAACAGTGATGTTGTCGATGATCTACCACAGTTTGATTTTATCAGTAGCGGTTTTTTAGCTGAGCCGCAAAAGCCTGTGTGGAAGTTAGATGGCACGTTAAATATCTACCTGGAACACTACCTGTTTATTGAAACCGCATTTAACCTGCGTGAAGAGGGGGAAAAAACCGTAACGTTAATGCATCATGATAATCCTGCTTCAACAGGTATAGACTCAAAGCCAGAAATAGACTCGGTTACCAGTCCGTTTTTATATTCGATTCCGATGCAACAAAATAGACGTGTGAGAAGTGATGAAGTGCACTATTTTGACCACCCAAAAATGGGGATGATCATTCAGATCAGAAAAATGGAGCATCCTACAGCCAAAAGCACTGAAGAAGAGAGTGAGTATATTAGCAACGCCAACACTGAAGCCTCGCTTTTAAACTAGTCATTTAAGCTAGAGCTGTACAATCGAAAAGTCGAGGTAGATATCGTCTGCCTCGTCATCCTCAACATAAACATTATCAACGCTTGCCATCGGCGCGCCAGTTTCACACCAGCTAATGAGTTTATCCACTGCTGGATAGCTTCCTTGAGCAAGTACCTGCACCGAGCCATCCGTCAGATTACTCACATAACCGGTTAGCCCAAGCGACGTAGCCTGCGCAAGTGTACTTTGACGAAAAGAGACACCTTGCACCTTTCCTGTGATCTTAATGATGACACGCTTCATAGTTAGCACCCGCCCCAGAGTTTCGTCCTTTGAAGAAGTTAAGTTACTTCAACTACTTTTAACAACTTAGCGCATACGAGCCAAATGAGCAAAGTGTTTGGCACAATAAAAAGCCCACCAAACCTGATGGCTTAGTAGGCTAGAAAGCCACACATAAAAAGTGTTAAGAAGACTTGAAGGCCTGGATCTTTTTGAGCTGAGTCGCTAATGAAATAAATTTATGGGTCTGCTCTTCATCCCACACCACACTGTAGTAATCTTGCAAACAACTAGCGACAGCAACATTGTTATTAACTTCGTCGTTTCGCGCCAAAATACAAAGTGCTTTATCGCGATTGAGACCTCGAAAATCATCAACACATTTGTTGGCGATATCAGCATACTCTTCGGGGCGATCAATTTTGTCACCCATATTATGCTCAGGCGTCAAATTAGGGTTAATCAACACTGACTTTATACCATTTAAAAAACCAATTCTCTCGGCCCAAAATGCACCTAGGCCAACACCTATAATCAGTGGTGACTCATCATCAGAGGTTGTTATATGCTTACTCACTTCATTGAGCAGATATTGCATATCATTCTTAGGGTGCTGGGTACTGTAGCTCACCAAACGTACATCTTGGTCAATAAACTGCAATTGGCGCATTTTGTCGTGATTACCTGGACTCGTAGCATCAAATCCGTGTAAATACAGGATCATATATCGCTCCATTGTTTATGCGAGTATACTAATGATAGTTAACCTACCAAGCTAAGTAGGATAATTCGTTGCGCTGAGTCAACTTTCTAAAATTTGAGCCGCTATTTCTTTTGCTTTTTCCCAACGTTCGCTATTTTGTAAAGCATTAACCACCACCGCAAAATCAGGCTTTAACAAATTTGCCGTGACTTGTAGTTCCACTTTTGGCCAATTAACGCCATTGAGCACTGCCGTCGCACCAGCACTGTCATTACAGACCAAAATCATATTACAACCCGCATCAATAGCAGCTTGTGCTCGCTCACAATAACCACCGGCAACCGCGGCACCTTTCATTCCAAGATCATCAGAAAAAATCACACCGTTAAAGCCTAGCTCTTTGCGCAGAACCTCCTGTAGCCAATATTGTGAAAAACCAGCAGGATTAGCGTCTACATTAGGATAGACAACATGCGCAGGCATGATCCCTTGTAAACTTTCTTTAGCGATAAGCTGTTTAAATGGTTGCATATCGTTAGCAAATATCTGTTCTTTACTTCTTAAATCAACAGGTTTAGCGATATGGGAATCTGCCTCAACACTGCCGTGGCCTGGAAAGTGTTTGCCTACACTGGCCATGCCTGCTTGCTCCATACCTTTTATAAATGCACTCGCTAACTGTTCGACTTCAACTCTATTGCTGCTAAAGCTACGCTTACCAATGACTTGGCTAACACCATTTAGATCAAGTACTGGTGCAAAGCTCAAATCAATATCGACAGCGAGCAACTCTATCGCCATTAAAAAACCCAGCTCTGTAGCCCAGGACCTTGCCAACGCGAGATCTCCTTGCGCTGCAGGTAATATATCTCCCATAGCGGGTAAAATAGTAAAGTCATCTCTAAAACGTTGCACTCGACCGCCCTCTTGGTCGACAGCAATTAAGATGTCTGCGCGAACTGCCCTGATTGACTGCACTAGCTGTATAAGTTGGCTTCGATTAGCGTAATTACGGCTAAACAAGATAAGGCCACCAATCATTGGATGAGACAGCTGCTCTCGTTCTGCATCACTCAAAACAGTTGATTCAACATCTAACATCAAATAACTCATATAACCTCAAAATAATTATCAATCGTAATATATATACAGAACAGCTTAGTTAAAAACCCGATCAAAGTGTCAGCAACCCACTGGTATGTCATTGTTTATTATAGATTTACATAAAAACTCAAAACGCGACAGCGTAAACTAAAAGCAAAATCGTAAAATTAGTTTATCTAATGATTTTATCATCAGTGTAAAAAATCTAATGCTAGATATAACGCGAAAGTATGGGATACTTTTTACACCAATCTGTACCAGCGACTAAGATTAGCATTAAGCTTAAGTTTTTTGCGCCGATTAATCGACAAAAACATCGATGTTCTCAATTGGCACGCAGCAATAATCTCAGTCAAATTGGTTAAAACAATAACAACGAGAGTAAAGGTTTTAGCATGATTAGTGTATTCGACATGTTCAAGATAGGCATTGGTCCATCAAGTTCACACACTGTAGGTCCGATGAAAGCGGGCAACATATTTATTGAAGATCTCACCAAGCAGGGGCTTTATGACGTAACAGATGAGATGCGTTCAGAGCTTTTTGGCTCGTTAGGGCAAACCGGTAAAGGCCACGGTACAGGTAAAGCTGTGATCTTAGGTTTGATGGGAGAAGCACCAGATACCGTCGATACCGATAAGATTGACGCCATTTTAGAAAACGTCAGTAATGATGAAAAGCTAATACTGAACAATGGCCGCGAAGTGCTATTTTCTCGTGCTAATGGCATTACCTACCATAGACGTAAAAGTCTGCCAGCACATGCCAATGCAATGACTCTTTATGCTTATGCCGAAGGCAAATGTATCTATGAGCGCACCTATTATTCAGTGGGTGGCGGTTTCATTTTAGATGAAGACGAAATTAAAGCGCAGGATGCCTCCCCTGCAGCACCGATTAAGTCTGCCCCTTATGATTTTGATTCTGCACAACAATTACTTGAATTGTGTACCGAAAATGGCTTTAGCATCTCATCATTAATGATGGCAAATGAGCTAAGTATTGCCGACACAGATGCCATACAGCAGCAGCTGTGGGAAATTTGGCAGACCATGAAAACCTGTGTAGAACGCGGTTATCAAAAAGAGGGTATTTTACCTGGTGGCCTTAAGCTACGACGTCGCGCGCCGTCACTTTATCGCCGACTAAAAGCTGAAGGAAAAAATGTTGTTGACCCTCTAACTGCTATGGATTGGGTCGATCTGTTTGCATTGTCGGTCAATGAGCAAAATGCTGCAGGTGACCGTGTTGTTACCGCACCGACTAACGGTGCAGCAGGCATTATTCCTGCGGTACTCTGCTACTACGACATGTTTGTACAGGAGGTCGATATGGACGTCTGTTGTCGTTACCTATTAACTGCAGCCGCTATCGGGATCCTTTACAAGAAGAACGCTTCAATTTCAGGTGCTGAGGTTGGTTGCCAAGGCGAAGTGGGTGTTGCTTGTTCAATGGCTGCCGCCGCTTTAACTGAAATCATGGGTGGCACAGTCGAACACGTAGAAAACGCTGCAGAAATTGGTATGGAGCATAACCTAGGCCTAACCTGTGACCCTGTAGGTGGCTTAGTGCAAGTCCCATGCATTGAACGTAATGCTATGGGTGCGGTAAAAGCGATTAATGCCTCACGTATGGCCATGCGCGGCGACGGTAACCATAAGGTGTCTTTAGATAAAGTCATTAAGACCATGATGGATACCGGTAAAGATATGCGCAGCAAATATAAAGAAACTGCCAAAGGCGGTTTGGCTGTGAATATCGTAGAGTGTTAAACCCGCTATAGTTTTCCATAAAAAAACCTCGCATTCGCGAGGTTTTTTATTGCCAGTTAATAGCGACTACCTAACCGGTAATTGGATATCTTCAAACATAGCTTCAATCTGCTGAGCATCTCTGAGCGCAACAGCTTTTTCAACCACAGTACGAGTCAGGTGCGGAGCAAAATTTTCGATAAAATCGTACATGTAAGTTCTTAAGAAATTACCCTTCCGGAAACCAATTTTAGTGGTACTGTGGGCAAACAAATGGCTGGCATCGATAGCGACCAAGTCTTTATCCATATGCTCATCAATTGCCATTGAAGCGATAACACCGACACCTAGGCCGAGTCTGACATAGGTTTTTAGCACGTCGGCACTCGTTGCACTAAACACCACTCTTGGCTCTAATCCTGCGCGATTAAATGATTTCTCAATCTCTGAGGCGCGATCGAAACCAAATACATAAGTGACTAACGGGAATCGGCCAAGATCTTCAATGCTAATATGGCTTCGTGAGGCCAGTGGATGGTCACGGGTAACCACAATAGAGCGGTTCCAGTGGTAACACGGCAACATAATTAAGTCGTTATAAAGGTGCATAGCTTCCGTTGCAATGGCAAAGTCAGCATCGCCACGGGCAGCTAACTCACTAATTTGCGATGGTGTGCCCTGATGCATATGCAAATTGACTTTAGGATATCGGTCAATAAAGCCTTGAATAATATGAGGCAATGCATAACGTGCTTGCGTATCTGTCGTGGCAATATTGAGTTCACCTTGATCAGGCTTAGTATACTCTTCAGCCACTTTTTTAATGCTTTCTACTTTACCTAAAATGTCATTTGCAATACTAATCACTTGCAGACCTGCAGGGGTAACATGGGTGAGATGTTTACCGCTACGTCCAAAAATCTGAATACCGAGTTCATCTTCAAGCATACGCACTTGTTTACTAATACCCGGTTGAGAAGTATAGAGATTCTCCGCGGTAGCAGAAACATTGAGGTTATGGTTAACCACCTCTGCAATATATCTTAGTTGCTGCAACTTCATCTTTAGTCCTTCTCTTTGGTAGGCTTACAGATCTTTGAATAAATAAGCATTTACACATTTAAGTATAATTATTCGTTATAGTACAACGAAATAATTTAATCAAATGGAATATAGCACATTTGTCCAACTCTGCGAACTGATAATCATCAAACCATGATGAAGATTACTATCCTAGAATGTTGATTTATAGTAGCATTAAAAGCATTAAAAAATATCTGGACCCTTTATGATAATCGTTTCCGTCTTTGTTTTGATCGGTGTATTGCTACTACTTATTATTGGCATTAGCATCATTCAACAACAAAAGGCCCGTGTAGAGGCCGAAAGGCGCACAGAGCTTGCTCGACAAAGAGCGATCATTGATGAAACTGAAGGTGTGCTTTCAAACACAGGTCTTATCCCCTGCTCCAGTAACATTGTATTAATACTGTATAAGAGAATTGAAGAGGCACTTGTTATCGCAGCCTCTTTGGCTCCAGCGCAAAAGAATGACTACGAACGTCGTTTATTTGATTTGCGCGCACAAATCGAAGCATTAAATAATACGCCTAAATCTGCGCCCGCCATTGAGATGTTCAGGCTGCCGGACAACGACAGACAAGTGCTCACCTTAGTTCAAACACTCAAGAAAATGAAAGCTATTCTAAGAGCTGAACATAATAAAGGCAGAGTCGAGCCCACTACTTTTGCCCAAGAAGAGCTCCGTATCGATAGCCTACAACTTCGAATTAACGTGGACTCGATGCTTGCAAGAGGCAGAGCTGCATGTTTTATGAAACAGTATGGCTCAGCAAAGCAGATGGTGACTAAAGCTTTATCAACCTTGCACACTATAAAAGCTCAAACACCAAATGACCCTTTCATTGCCAAAAAAGTTGATGAAGCTAAAACCATGCTTGATGAAATCATGGGCGCACAGAAAATGGCTCAACCCCAAGTCGCAGCGGCTAAAGAGGATGAAGATGATATTGACGTGCTATTTCAGCCTAAGCGAAAGTGGTAAAATGATCGCCCTACCTATCTAGGCACTAGTGCTATTAGAGAGCAAGACAAGATTACAGATTTAAAACGCCCCGACATGTTCGGGGCTTTTTATTGCTTTTAAACACCTAATAGCAATCAGTATAAGAAGTTGATCTACTCAGAATACTTTTGGCGAACTCATTCAAGGCTGGTTGATCCAAAGTGTATATTGACATAATGACCATTCCCTGATGAGTTTATTCGCTGCCAACACGCCTTACAGGCAAGTTTTAGCGGTGCTGATAACATATTAATGAGCTTAAATCTAAATCAACTGTGCGCTTACCGCTAAACTGCTCTCAAGAAAGCTGCTTGTTTTACTGAATTGGTATTAACCCGTTGCAGCTCGTCAAATAGCAGACATTAAAAAGCCCCGATGTTCGGGGCTTTTTGCGCTTATAAAGCTAACAGATTATTCAGCTTTGGGTTTTGCTTTCGCCTTTGGCTTGGCTTTTGGTTTTGCTTTAGCTTTAGGTTTTGCCTTCGCTTTCGCTTCAGCAACCCACTTACCGTCAATAAACTTAGCTGTCCAACCAGTCGCTTTACCATCAACATCTGTCGCGACATACTGCTCTTTGGTCTTACGACTAAAGCGCACTGATGCTAAGTTACCATCATCATCTGCAACAGGGGCATCAGCGAGGTAGGCGTATTTAGGCCATAACAGCTCTCGATACTTCACTAACTCTTCAACCAATGGACCCCGTGTTTCACGCGATTTAGGGAAAGTGCTAGCAGCAAGGAAAATACCCGCAGCACCATCTCTTAATACAAAGTATGCATCTGATTTGGTACATTTAAGATCAGGTAAGTGGATAGGATCTTCTTTTGGTGGTGCCGCTTCCCCGCTTTTCAGCAGTTTACGCGTATTCTTACATTCAGAATTGGTACAACCAAAATACTTACCAAAGCGGCCATTTTTAAGTTCCATATCGCTTTGACAACGATCGCACTCAATAATGGGGCCTTCATAGCCTTTAATCTTAAACTGACCCGCTTCAACTTCAAAGCCTTCACAAGTTGGGTTATTACCACAGATGTGTAATTTACGAGTCTCATCGATAAGGTAGCTGTCCATGGCAGTGCCACAAATACCACAGCGATGTTTTGCTCTTAATGCTTCAGTTTCAGCATCTTCACCACTTTCACTTATCGCCTCTTCACCAGGCGTTAAGTTCATCGTCGTCTTACAACGCTCTTTAGGTGGCAGCGCATAGCCTGAACACCCTAAGAATACCCCAGTAGAACCTGTACGGATCCCCATAGGGCGTCCACAGGTAGGGCATTTAATGTCAGTGATGACCATCTCATTCGGGCGCATGCCGCCCTCTTCAGGTGGCAACTCTGCATTTTCTAACTGTTTAGTGAAGTCTTTGTAGAAACCGTTGAGTACTTTCTTCCAGTCAAGTTTACCTTGCGCTACATCATCGAGCGTTTGCTCCATGCTTGCAGTGAAGTCATAACTCATCAGATCTTGGAAGCTACCAACCAATCTATCACTAACAATCTCGCCCATCTTTTCAGCAAAGAATCGACGGTTATCGACTTTAACGTAGCCACGATCTTGAATAGTCGAAATAATCGTTGCATAAGTCGATGGACGGCCAATACCACGTTTCTCAAGCTCTTTTACCAAAGAGGCTTCGCTGTAACGAGCAGGCGGCTTGGTAAAGTGTTGCTTAGGCAGTAGCTCTTGCAATTCAACTTTATCGCCTTTAGCTACAACCGGCAGCGTGTTGTCTTCTTCATTCTTTTTCTTGATGGCGGTTTGCACACGCGTCCAACCATCAAAGCGTAATGTTCTACCACTCGCTTTTAACTCATAATCACCTGCAGATACGGTTAAACGTGTCGCATCGTATTTAGCTGGAGTCATCTGGCAAGAAACAAACTGGCGCCAAATAAGCTCATACAAACGCTGAGCATCGCGCTCCATATCACTTAGTGATGCAGCAGTCACTTTGACGTTTGAAGGACGAATCGCTTCATGCGCCTCTTGTGCCCCCTCTTTACTTCCATAACGAATAGGCGCATCAGGCAGGTACTTATCACCAAAGTCTTTGCCAATCATCTCACGCACATTGTCTAACGCTTCTTGACTTAAGTTAGTCGAGTCAGTACGCATGTAGGTAATATGACCAGCTTCATATAAGCGCTGCGCCATCATCATGGTCTTCTTAACACCAAAACCTAAGCGCGTACTTGCCGCTTGTTGCAGTGTTGAAGTGATATATGGTGCTGATGGCTTACTTGATGTCGCGCGATCTTCACGCGCTGCAACCACAAAGCTTGATTGCGATAATGCACTTACTGCTGCATCCGCTTCGCTTTGATTGACTGGATTAAATGCTTTGCCTTGATATTTAGCAACTTGCATTTTAAGTCGTTCATCAGACAACGTATTAAGCTCTGCGTGCACATCCCAGAACTCTTCTGGTACGAATGCCTTAATTTCGCCCTCACGTTCAACAACAAGTCGAACAGCCACGGATTGCACTCGCCCTGCGGATAAACCACGGGCGACCTTCTTCCATAACAGCGGAGATGCCATGAAGCCAACTACGCGATCGAGGAATCGACGCGCTTGCTGCGCGTTAACCATATTAGTGTCGAGCACTGATGGCTGACTAAATGCATCCTGAATGGCTGATTTAGTAATTTCGTTAAATACAACACGTTGATAGCGAGATTCATCTCCACCAATAACCTGCTGAAGATGCCAAGCGATCGCCTCCCCCTCTCTATCCAAATCGGTTGCGAGATAGATGTGGTCGGCAGATTCAGCCAGTGTTTGTAACTCTTTTACGACTTTCTCTTTGCCAGGAAGCGTTTGGTATTTTGCCTTCCAGCCTTTTTCGGGGTCTACTCCCATGCGCGCAACTAAAGCTTGCTTCGCTTTTAGACTCTTATACTCAGCCTTCTCCTCCGGAGACATCTTCTTGACTTCAGCAGGTGTTTTACTCACCACCTTTGCGTCTGGACTCGAGGATGTAGGTAGATCACGGATGTGACCTACACTCGACTTAACGATGAAATCTTTGCCTAGATATTTATTAATAGTCTTGGCTTTGGCCGGTGATTCGACGATTACTAGCGATTTACCCATAGATTAATTTGCGCCAACAAGTTTCAAAAATCTGAAAATTGGCTCCATATATAGAGGGTTGTGGAAAGACTTTCAAGCTAATCCCTCTTTTATTTGTACTGGAGTACCATTTTTTAACCGTTTTTGAAATAAATGTGAAAAAAATTAGTGCTTATTTAAAAACTAATATTTCATTATTAGTCATCAAGCAAGTATTAGTTGTGAATTTTGATGCAAATACACTGTTTTGACAAAAAATCACCACCTTGTTTAGCCTTTTAGCTTAAGTATACTGAGCTCAATAATTACAACTCAGGAATGGAAATAACACCTGAGCTACCCTAAAGGATAAAGAATGAAGCATTTTGAAGCCAATTTCGACGGACTCGTTGGCCCGACACATAATTACGCGGGTTTGTCATTCGGAAACGTTGCCTCTTTAAACAACGCTGCCGCGACATCTAGCCCTAAAGATGCTGCCAAACAAGGGATCAAAAAAGCCAAAGCACTTGCAGACTTAGGTTTAGTACAAGGTATGTTTGCTCCTCAAGAGCGCCCAGACCTTCATACACTGCGTAGAATCGGTTTTACCGGCTCTGATGCTGAAGTATTAAATAAAGCCGCCAAAGAGGCTCCTGCGCTGTTACGTGCATGCTGCAGTGCTTCGAGTATGTGGACAGCTAATGCAGCAACAGTATCACCTAGTGCCGATACTCACGATGGTAAACTGCATTTTACCCCTGCAAACTTAGTCGACAAACTGCATCGTAGTATTGAGCCTGTCACTACTGGAAATATTCTGCAAGCTACGTTTAACGATAGCCGCTATTTCAAACACCACCAACATTTACCAGAACATACTAGTTTTGGTGATGAGGGCGCAGCCAACCATACACGTCTTTGTAGTGAGTATGGCCATGCAGGCATCGAGTTATTCGTTTATGGCCAAGAAGCGACGAATCCTTCGGCACCAAAACCACAAAAGTTTCCTGCACGCCAGACCCTAGAAGCCTCACAAGCCATTGCTCGTCTTCACCAGCTAGATGATGACGGTACGGTGTACATGCAGCAAAACCCCGACGTCATCGATCAAGGTGTATTCCATAACGACGTTATCGCTGTTGGTAACCAAAATGTACTGTTCTACCATGAGCAAGCATTTTTAAATACCCAGGCCAAGCTTGAGGAGATAAAACGTAAGTTTGGTGAATCACCACTGCATTTTGTTGAAGTGCCTACCGCTAAAGTGGCGATTCAGGACGCAGTTAAGAGCTACCTGTTCAATACTCAAGTCGTAACGTTACCTTCAGGTGAAATGGCGATTATCGCGCCAACAAACTGTCAAGAAAACCCAGCGGTTCATGCTTATTTAAATGAATTAGTGACGTTAGGCTCGCCTATCAAGCAAGTGCACTACTTTGATGTGAAGCAGAGTATGCAAAATGGTGGCGGCCCCGCGTGTTTGCGTCTACGAGTGGCGATGAATCAAGATGAAGTTGCTGCGGTAAACCAAAACACCATGATGAACGACGCGCTGTTTGGCCGTCTTAACCAGTGGGTAGATAAGCACTATCGCGACCGTTTAAGTGTCGCTGATTTAGCTGACCCACAATTGGTGATTGAATCTCGCACCGCATTAGATGAGCTAACGCAAATCATGAAGCTTGGCAGTGTTTATCAGTTCCAAAGATAAATCCGTCTGAGATTTAAGATAAACGAACGATTGCTGTCAAGTTGCATTACCTTAGATAAAAAAACGGTTCCCTAGGGAACCGTTTTTTTATTACCAACTAAAAGTAACTAACAATAAATTGCTCTTAACCTGCATCGTTAACGATAACAGAAACTGAAACAGGGCTACCTTTCGGTGTTTTTACTGTAATAACCAATGTTCCACTCGTTTTCTGGTTTGGTGAAGCTTCTCTACTCACCGAGAAACTAAACACTGCAGGCATCATTGCCCGATTACTTCCTATTTCATACTCTTTTGTACCTGTTAGCTCACCATTATCAGTCTCAGCAGAAATGGTTGTGCCGTAAGGTAAAGTATTGTTATTCAGGTCTGACGCAAATAGATACACGGTTTCAGTACTATTAGCGACTAAATCTATTGGTGAAACTTCTGAAATAACGTCCGTGACTCCATCTATATTAACTAATCTTAGATAAGGCTCACTACCAGACATAACAATCGTACTATTACGGAATACATTCAGTTGAGATTGGAAGTTGCCGGTTCCAGTATCTGTGCAATCTGCTTCTGCACCTGCAGCACATAACAGCCCAGTGTATTGATCATCACCTTCGCTAAATTCTTGGTCGGCATTATAATCGATAAACTCTTCATTTATTGAACCAGCCGGTTCTGTACCAAGTTCTGCATCACCTACGAATCGAGCCTTATTTCGATAACGCCCATCTTCGTTATGATCGGTAAATGCTTCCGATAAATCTAAGAAGAATTCACCACTGTCAAACAGCCCGTTACCGTTTAAGTCAACGAAGCTTTCTTCACCGATTGCATAAGCTGTGACAGTTGCTCGACCAGGACGAGGTTCGGGTATGATTGAATTTATACCGTTTAAGTATTGTGCATAATCATTACCTATACACGGTGGTGTTGTCGACAATGATCCGCCATCATTGTAACCTCCATTTGGACAAATGATCGCAGTCCCTCTGAATGGTCTAGCATCTTGGCTACGCCACTCAACAGAACACGCTCCATTAGGAGTGTCATCATCTTTTGAACCTGTAACACAAGAACCATCAATAGCTCCGCCTTCGGTTCTAAAGGTAATTGTCGTTCCTGCTGGTACAAGGTTATTGAAATGATCTGCTGCTAAAATATTGACCGCAACCTTCTCATTATCAAAGTTCCACCCTTCAGGGTTACCAACACTAGTTGATAACGAGAAGCTATCATTGTCAGCAATTCCTGTGGTAACCGCCAACTCATCTGAGGTATTTGAAATAATTGCGTTGTGACCGCTGCTATTGCTCTCTGACCATAGAGCAAATACTTTAACCGATGTAGGTACATCACCAGAGTGAACTGTAGCAGAAACTTCGCCAGCAGCATTGGTATAACCAACCGCATATTTATTCGGTAAGGTTATATCAGCAGGATACTCTGCATCACCAACCTGAGGCATATTACTACATTTAACATAGTCACCAGCCAATGGTGATGGGGTTAATGTCATCGAACCGACATCACTGCTTAGTTCAAAACAGACAAGTTCGTTTGGTGCTGGTTGATTAGATTCATCGAGTAATTTAAAGCTAACGACAGATGTTTCACTTCTTGAACCTGCACCAGTAATACCGCCAGTACCTCGTAACGCCAATAGTTTAGGCGTTGAAGATACATATTGAATAGCTCCAACAGAAACTGAATCAACAGTAACACTAGTGGAGGCTGTCACACTACTGCCACCAGTAACTGCTGTTACAGTGATAGAATCAGCCCCTTCACAACCCGCTGCACGATATGTAGCAAAACCTTTGCCAGCATTAGTGACTACGGGAGAATCGATAAATGCAGTGTTGGCAGCAACACACTCAGAGGTAAACTCAAGCTGAAAAGGTTGCCCTGTTGATAGACTGCCGTCAGGATTAAACACTGTTACTTCAACAATCGTTGAACCGCCTGCGGGAATAATATTAGCTCCAACTTCAGTCGTTATCGTTAGGCTTATATCAACTCGACCAATCTCAAATGCTTTAGTACTAGTAACCTCCTGGACTTTTAAAGACACTTCACCAGCACCGACATCACCATTAGCATAGAGGTCAAGTACAGCTTTACCGTCTGCATTGGTAATTGCAGTGCCCGATGCAGGGCTAATAGCACCAAGAGTCGTGCCTGTTGATACTAATATTTGTTGTAAAGGTTGAGTACTACCAGAACGTGTAACAATCGCACCAATAATGCCTGGGCTATCATTAGTAATATTGTCTGTGACTTCACACACTTCAAAGTTTTTAAGCGTTTTATCCCAGCCAACTGCGTTATTACAATCATAGATATTAAACGCAATCTCAGGACTTGCTTCTACTGGATCAATTTCATCACCAGCAGTTTGAAAACCTACTTTGGCAAGAATATCACCATAAACCGCTGTGACTTCCCCCGCACCTTCAATGCTGCCCGCAGAAAGCAATATGGAAGCACCGCCTATGGAATCGGTTAAAGCTGTACCGTTGCTCGGCAAAAATGAGCCCAGCGTACTGCTAAAACTAATCACTTTGCCAGTAATAGGTGCACCATCTTTATCTGTAAGTATTACATTCACTCTGCCTGGTTCAGCGGAACTAATCGCATGAGTCGTAGCACCTGTGGTGCTATTTGTTAATGTAATAGCAAGTGTATTTTCTTCTCCATCCCCACCAGGTGCATCACCAACAACACTATAGTTGTACTCCACATCGATAGATTCTTGGTCTAAAGAGAATGTTGCGGTAATAGTACCAGCTCCAGCAACCGCTCCAGTGATTAAGTTAACCACCGCATTGCCACTTGTATTAGTCAATGCGGACCCAGAAGAAGGGTTAATATTTCCTTCACCCGTAACTTTAAAAGCTATTGTTTCAAAAGATGCATTTTGACCGTCTTGGGTTAATGTCGCGATAACTTGCCCAGGCGTAGAATTAGAAATTTCCCTTAGTTCCGCATTCGATGAGTCAACAATAGTTAAAGAAAGCCCATAAGCATCGATAGGTTTAACAATGACTTCATCGCCTTCTGTTGTGAAGCCTAGCATTTGGGTTAATTCACCCACAGTTGCAGTGATATTAGCTGCACCCTCGACTTGTCCGGCCGTTATAGATAAAGATGCGACCCCATTTTCATTGGTCAAAGCTGTTCCTGATTCAGGTGAGAGCTGACCTAGCGAAGAAGTGAAAGTGACGACCTGATTAGTTATCGCTTCATTTGAAGCATTAGTGTAGGTCGCATGTACAGTCCCAGGCTGTGCCTGACTGATTTTGTTAATTTCTACGCCATTACTATCCGTCAGCACTAAAGTTAACAGATTACCATTTTCAGCGTCTCCACCATCGCCTTCCATTTCGAAACCAACAGGTGTTTGTGATTCGGTCATACCCAAAACACTTGCAGATACTGTTCCTGCACCCTTTACGTTTAATGTGGCAAGCTCAATAGTCGCAATGCCATCACTATTTGTAAGTACTGTACCCGTTGCAGGGTCAAATGCGCCAAGAGTAGAATCACTTAATGTAAAAGTGACTAAGGTGTTTGCTAAAAGGCCATTTAAGCTACTTTTAGCGGTTGCAGTTATTTCAGCCGGACTTTCGGCATTTATTTTTGTATGTGAAATAACCAATGCGACTGAAATCTCATCGACTGGCTCAGGAATTGGTTTATCTGGATCAGTGGATATACTTCCACCGCCTCCACAACCAACAAGAAAAAGCGACCATATTAACGCAATAAAAACACTATAAGCTGACTTCATTGTCAGACTCCCTGTTACTCTGATTATAATATCTGGTAATTATCTGATTACCTAGATGACAACACTACACAATTTACTGGCAACTTATCTACCACGAAAGGTAGTAAATTTCTAAATTTCATCAAAAACTTTAACTTTAACCCCATTTCAACTGGGGCTCTTTCTTGCTAGGCTTTAATGCGCAAATTGAAAAGCATAAAAATTATACAGGAAGCACTATGTCTGCTACGAAATCAAAAAAGCTTGGGTTGACGAGTAAAATTTTACTCGGCATGTTCTCGGGTATTGTTCTTGGGTTACTTCTTCGTAATCTTTTCCCTGAAAGTGAATTCATCAAAGATTACATCACCGAAGGCTTTCTCAATGTCATCGGTACTATCTTCATCTCAAGTTTGAAAATGTTAGTTGTCCCCTTGGTATTTGTATCGCTAGTTTGTGGTACATGTTCGTTAAGCGAACCCTCTAAGTTGGGTCGACTCGGTGGCAAAACCATCGCGTTCTATCTTTTTACCACCGCAATAGCACTTTCAATGGCGATCCTCATCGCGATTGCTGTTCATCCAGGTCACGCGACCTTGGTAACTGAGAGCATGCATTTTGATGCTAAACAGGCGCCAAGCTTGGCCGATGTGATCATTAATATCGTACCAACTAACCCGCTGCAGGCGATGAGTGAAGGCAACATGCTTCAAATCATCATATTTGCGGTTATTTTTGGTTTTGCTATCTCACATATTGGTGAGCGTGGAAAACGCGTTGCTGCGCTATTTACAGACCTTAACGAAGTTATCATGCGCGTTGTTACGCTAATCATGCAACTTGCGCCTTACGGTGTATTTGCTTTGATGGCAAAACTGGCATTAACGCTCGGCATGGAAACCTTTGGTAGTGTGGTGCAATACTTCTTTGTGGTTTTGGGAGTATTACTTATCCATGCCTTTATTGTGTACCCAACACTACTGAAAGTATTCTCTGGTTTAAGTCCATTTACCTTTATTCGTAAAATTCGTGACGTACAGTTATTTGCATTCAGCACCGCAAGTTCAAACGCAACCTTACCGGTAACGATTGAAACAGCTGAGCATCGTATGGGTGTCGATAATAAGATTGCTTCATTCACTCTGCCTCTTGGTGCGACCATCAACATGGATGGCACCGCGATTATGCAAGGTGTAGCAACGGTATTTATTGCACAGGTATTTGGTATTGAATTGACCATTACTGATTATGCGATGGTCGTAGTAACTGCAACTCTTGCTTCAATCGGTACCGCGGGTGTGCCTGGTGTAGGTCTTATCATGCTGGCAATGGTACTAAACCAAGTGGGCCTTCCAGTAGAAGGTATCGCACTAATTATTGGTGTGGATAGACTACTCGACATGGTACGTACTGCAGTGAATGTTACTGGTGATACGGTTGCTACCGTGGTGATTGCTAAATCTGAAAATGAGTTTGATGAAAAGGTTTTCAACGACACTCAAGCAGGTAAAGTTGCACCAGGCTTTAACGCTCAGGTGCATGCTGAAGAAAAGTAATATTGATTTAGCATGAGAAAGGCGCCTCGATGGCGCCTTTTTTATTGCCGATTCTTAGCAGCGCTGTAAGCATTGATTTTTGTTGACGACTACCATTTCATCCGCCTTTACCAGTAATACCAATCAGTATAAGAAGTTGATCTACTCAGAGTGTTTTTGGCACGCTAATTCAAGGCAGTCAATCCAAAGTAAGTAATGACACAATGGTTGTTCCCTAATAAGTTTATTCAACACCGAAGTAGCAAGCCAAAAACACTCCTTACAGGCGAGTTTTAGCGGCTTTGATGCTGCGTTAATGAACTTGAACTTAGAATAACTATGTCCTTCCTTTATTGCGAACCACATGACCTAGCATGTTCCTGACATGCTTAAGGCATTCCCTCCTTGGAGGTCAGATATAGGAGGTACGAGGCCAAGGATGGTCGAAGGTAGAATAATGCAGGAGCAATTATCGAGAGTAACGCAGGAGCAGTTACCGAGGAGTATTTAATGCCCTTACCTCAAAGCCGCGAAACTCTCGCGGAGCGATCAAATCTTTATACTGATTGGTATAAGGCAGAGCTTGATTGAGCAACATACTAATTGTAGCGAAAAAAAAGCATAACTTGATAATCAAGTTATGCTTCTCTCACAGCCCGCTTAAAAGGTGCTGTAATTATCTTTCCCAGTATGACTCTTCTAGGCTATCTTCACGCTCTGGTAAGCCGCGTGATAATCTTGGGCTGTGCTGCGCCAGTACTTCATAAGCGACACGGTTAGCGTACTTACAGATTTGCGAGAATGACGAGTAGCATAGACCGTCACGGTTATGCTTACTTGAGCCCGGCACATTGGTTTTATGGAATCGATTAGACGCTAGATCATGCAATAACGCCGCTAATGCTCCGTCTCCAGCACCATTAGTGTTACGGATTTTTTCAGGTCCGCCCATATACGGTGAAATATGCGCGTACACTTTAAGCGGCGACTCACAATCAGCTTTCAGCTTAGGTCTAGAAAACTCATAGCGGTTAAACTCAGGAATAGCGCCAGGTAGCAAGGTATGACTGGTTTCACGCTTTTCAGAGTCTTCAGTGTAACCTGCGGTATAAAGCCCTAAAGGCCCTGCCGTAGTTAACACCATGTCACACCACTCTAAAGCCGCTTCACAGGCTTGTAGCGGATCTTTAAAGCCCGTTAATGCTTCGCCTTCATCTTCATTCATTGCCAGAATCGTAACGTGCTCAGCAATAAAGTTCTGCCACCATTTAGGATCTTCTTCAATTAAGAAACGCGTACCTAAAGTAAGGACTACTGGTACTTCAGCCGCTTTAGCGTATTCAATTGCTTTCATCGCGGCTTCGGTGATTTTGTCTTCACCACTGGCGCGCATTAAATATGCCGTTAAGATCAGCGCTGAACCACCTTGAACAATATCTTTATCGATATACTCTGGTGTCAGTTTATCCATGGAGCCTTTGCTGATAGCAAAAGTGCGCTCGCCGCATTCTGAAATCAAAGTGAAACAACGGCCAATAGGTCCAGCAACAGGCTGCAGTTGGTTCAAGTCGACTTTTGATGACGTGTTGCAAAGGTAGCGATAGGCGTAGCTACCAATCTCGATGTTTCGGCTCATAACGCCAAACAGGACAGAACGGTCATCGGCTAAAATTGAGTAATTGTGTACTGTGTTACCGATAGTTCCACCCGCAAACTCGTCACTGACAAGTTCACGATCTTTTAATTCGTTATACAAAGCATGTGCCTTGTCATCATCTATCAAAGTCGAATTACCCTTGGGTAACTCATAGCGACTGAGTAACTCATCTTCCACTTTGGCTTCAATATCTACTAATGTTTGGTCGATACCAGACACATAAGTAGAAATTGGCTGAGGCTGCTGGATCAACTGTGCTAATAGCGGATCACGGTTTTTAACTGGAAAATAATGTTTAGACTTACGCTGACCTGGAAACTTCATATTGAGCTCTCTTTCATTCGGCATCCATGCAAAAGATAATTATACGGGTAAGTAATCACAAGTTATTGCGCTTAGCTTTAACAAATAACTCATGGTTTTAAAATTCTAGCAGCCTAAAATGCTAACGTGTCTCACAAATTAACCATGACCACACACGCTAAGTGCTAAATCATAAGCAGAGACAAAAAAGGCGGGGAATTCTACCATACCCAGCCTCTTTCGCCAGTTGAAATCACTGACTAGCCATTAAATTTAGCACCAACCTAAGGTTTGTTGCTTAACTATTTGCTGTAATAGTTCAATATGGCCGTCTGAATCATTTAAACAGCCAATAAATTCGTAGCGCTCTCCGCCCGCTGATATGAAACTATCTTTACCCTCCTGCGAGATCTCTTCCAGTGTTTCTAAGCAGTCTGATGAAAATGCCGGACACATAATATCAACGGATTTAATCCCCTGACCAGGTAGTGACTCCAGTAATTGATCCGTTGCTGGTGTTAGCCATTCCTCTTTACCAAATTGCGACTGGAAACAGATCCGCCATTGCTCAGCCGTTAAACCTAATGACTCGGCTAGCAGCTCAGCAGTTCTCTGACACTGCATTTGATAGGGATCACCTTCCGTCACATAACGAACTGGCACGCCGTGAAAGGACATGAGCAATACATCGCCTCGGCCTTTATCCGTCCAATGTTGTTTGACTGACTCAGCTAGCGCGGCAATATATGCCGGGTGTGCATAGTATTCTTTGTTGATCCGTAGCTCTGGGAAATCGCGCTTAGCTTTATGCAGATCGCTAATCGCGTCAAATACTGGTGCAACGGTTGAGCAAGAGTACTGTGCATACAATGGCAACACAAAAATCTTACTCACGCCTTGGGCTTTTAGCTTATTAAGGCCTGATTCTAACGAAGGATTACCGTAGCTCATGCCAAGTTCAACAGGTACATTGAAACCCAAATTCGTTTGTAAAGATTGCGCTAATTTGTCGCGTTGTTGCTGGCTGATCACCATCAACGGTGAACCGTTATCCCACCAGATAGACTCATAAAGTTTGGCGACTTTGGCTGGGCGGGTATTTAAAATGATGCCATTGAGGATCGGTTTCCAGATCCAAGGAGAGATATCGACAACTCGGGGGTCGCTAAGAAACTGCTTTAGGAACTTTTTAACATCTGGCGCGGTTGGGGAATCAGGCGTGCCAAGGTTAACCAATAAAACACCGAATGGGGAGGCTGTGTGGTTCACGTTTTCTCTCTTTTAACCAAGATATTCTGCGTCAGGCTATCATTGGAAAAAGCATAAAAAAAGCCCACTTACATGGGCTTTATTAAATATGAGAACTAGCTCATAAACACATTAGAATTTTGTGTAAATTTAGCTAAGTGCAGCAACGATCTCTTCGCTAACTTTAGCAACGGTTTGTGTACCGTCGAACTTGTTGTATGTCGCTTCGCCTTTAGCTGCAACTTTACCGTAGTATTCAACCAATGGCTTAGTTTGCTCATGGTAAATATCTAGACGCTTGCGTACTGTTGTTTCTTCGTCATCTGGACGAATAGCCAGATCTTCACCGGTTACATCATCTTTACCTTCAACCTTTGGTTGATTGAAAACAATATGATAAACACGACCAGAACCAGGGTGAACACGACGGCCGCCCATTCGCTTAACAATCTCTTCGTCTGGCACGTCAATTTCAACAACGTGATCGATAGCAATGCCACCAGCAGCCATCGCATCAGCTTGCGGAATTGTGCGTGGGAAACCATCAAGTAGGAAACCTTTAGCGCAATCATCTTGTGCAACACGCTCTTTCACAAGGCCAATAATTAACTCGTCAGAAACCAGTTGACCTGCGTCCATCACTTTTTTAGCTTCTAAGCCAAGTGGTGTGCCCGCTTTTACTGCAGCGCGCAGCATGTCACCCGTTGAAATTTGAGGAATACCGTACTTTTCCATGATGAATTGGGCTTGGGTACCTTTACCGGCACCAGGGGCACCTAATAGCATAATGCGCATCTCAATCTTCCTCTTATTTCGCATTGTTATACCAACCTCTAACGCAGACAAATGTCTAAAGTGTGGTCACGCGATTGGTATTATTATGTTTAGGGCGGCGATTTTCGCATAAATAGCCGCCATTTTGAAGCGATTTACCTTCGACTTTAGCCTCAGTCAGCGCAAATAAGTCGTGATATTGACCTTTATCAGTAAAGTAAGGTGTAAAGTTTACGTCGATACTGATTAGCTAGACTGTTTCCCTGCCCTAGTGCGGTTAAGATCTCTAAAAATAATCCTTTGACCTTGCCATCTAACGCAGCCACATCTTTTTGCAGAGGCGTAAACAGCAGCTCTAGCGCTTCATCATTACGTTTTGCTTGGTGCAGTGCTTTTGCAAGCTCAAGCAATGTCGCCATGTCATTTGGTGCTTGGTCGAAGTCTGCTTGTAGCTTCCTGATCTCCGGCGTATCAGCAGCATCAAGTGCCAATGCTAACTTTGCCTTTAAGCTTTGGTAGTAGCTGTCTTGATCGGCAAGGCCGACACTATCGAGCAAGGCTTTGGCATCTTCAAGCGCGCCAAGCGATAAGTAAACATCCGCTAACGCCAGCGCTATCTCAGCAATCGCTTGCTCGGCATAGGCATCTTTTAACAGTGGCAAAGCAGCAATGGCATTTTGCTCTGATAAAAATACCCGTGCTTGATTGAGCTTTAACTGCCACTCGGCTGGAAGATGTTTATCAAGCATTTCGCTTATCTGCGCTGCATCTTGCACACCCGCAAAGCCATCTACCGGTTTACCTTCATGTAACACTAAGGTGGTTGGCAAGTTTTGGATCTGGAAATAGTTGGCAATCTCCATTTCAGCTTCGCAGTTAACTTTTGCAAGCACAAAACGACCTGCCTGCTGTTGCGACAGCGTTTCCAACGTTTGCATTAATGCTAAACTTTCAGGGTTTTGGCTCGCCCAAAATGCCAGCACAATAACCTGCTCCATCGAAGCATCGACAACTTGCTGAATGTTTTCTTTAGTCAGTTCTAGAATATTTTGCATCACTTTCCCCTAGCCCTTAAAAGATCCATAAAAAAAGAGGCAGATTGACTGCCTCTCTAATTATAGCGTGCTGTTACTTAACGCTAGAAAGCAGCATTTGGTTCATCAGCTTAATAAATGCTGATGGGTCGGCAAGGCTGCCTTTTTCTGACAACAATGCTTGTTGCAACAATAGATCTGACCATTGTGCAAATGCTTGTTCATCTTGCTCATCATTAAGACGGGCAACCAGTGGATGCTCAGGATTCAGCTCAAATGTCGGCTTAGGCTCTGGCACGTCTTGACCTGCCGCTTGCATAAGCTTGATCATTTGTGTCGACATTTCGCCTTCACCAGCGACAACACACGCAGGAGTATCAGTGAGACGCGTTGTCACCTTAACCTCTGAGACTTTATCACCTAAGCTGTCTTTAACGCGCTTAACTAGGCCTTCAGATTCTGTTTCCAGCTTTTCTTGCGCTTCTTTCTCGCCAGCATCTTCAAGCTCACCAAGTTCCAAATCGCCACGAGTCACTGAATGCATCTGCTTACCATCAAACTCGGTAAGGTGGTTAATTAGCCACTCATCGATGCGCTCTGACATTAACAACACTTCAATGCCTTTCTTACGAAGCACTTCTAAGTGCGGGCTATTTGCCGCCGCTTCATGGCTATCTGCTACGATGTAGTAGATCTTAGTTTGCCCTTCTTGCATACGCTCAATGTAGTCAGCGAGTGAAACACTTGGAGTCGCTTCCCCTGTATGCGTAGATGCAAAGCGCAGTAAACCTGCAACACGTTCTTTGTTAGCGAAATCTTCAGCAGGACCTTCTTTCAATACTTGGCCAAATTCAGCCCAGAAAGACAGGTACTTTTCAGCATCATTCTTAGCCAGTTTTTCTAGCATGCCCAGTACACGTTTAGTCACGGCTGTGCGCAGTGATGTCGTCACCTTGTTGTCCTGCAAAATTTCACGGGACACGTTAAGTGGCAGATCATTTGAGTCGATTAAACCTTGCACAAAGCGCAGGTAGCTAGGCATAAACTGTTCAGCGTCATCCATCACGAATACACGTTGTACAAACAGTTTTAGGCCATGCTTACGGTCACGGTTCCACATATCAAATGGCGCTTTAGCAGGGATATAAAGCAAGCTAGTGTATTCTTGCTTACCTTCAACACGGTTGTGGCTCCACAATAGTGGATCGGTATAATCGTGAGAAATATGCTTATAAAATTCTTGGTACTCTTCGTCAGATACGTCGCTCTTGTTACGAGTCCAAAGTGCAGTCGCCTTGTTCATTGGCTTCCAGCTGCCTTCGGTTGCAGCAACAGCTTTACTGTCTTCAGTTGCTTCAACTGCAGGCGTACCCTCTTCAAACATCTCAACCGCTACAGAGATATGATCTGAATACTTAGTCACAATAGAGCGTAGACGGTAATCATCTGCAAACTCTTTTTCATCGTCACGAAGATGCAGGGTAATTTCAGTTCCACGGCTCTGCTTAGAGATAGTCTCAACCGTGAAGTCACCTTCACCAGCAGACTCCCACAACACACCTTCATCACTGCTATGACCGGCTGCACGGGTGCGAACAGTTACTTTATCAGCAACGATAAAAGCTGAGTAGAAACCAACACCAAACTGACCAATTAATTGCGAGTCTTTTGAATCATCGCCAGATAGGTTTTTGAAGAAATCCGCAGTGCCTGATTTAGCAATCGTACCTAAGTGTTCAATGACACCGTCACGGGTCATACCGATCCCATTATCAGAAATGGTCACCGTGCCTTTTTCTTTATCAGCACTGATGCGAACACGTAGCTCGCCTTCACCTTCATAGAGGTCGTTATTGGTTAGTGCTTCATAACGTAGCTTGTCCGCCGCATCGGCAGCGTTAGAAACTAATTCGCGTAGGAAAATTTCTTTGTTTGAATACAAAGAGTGGATCATCAAATGTAGTAGTTGTTTGACTTCAGTTTGAAAGCCATGTGTCTCTTGTTGTGACATAAAATGTTCCCTTTAAAATTCGGTTTAAGTTGAGCTTGTACTAGAAATGGGGCTATAAAATGGCTTTTCAAGGGGAAAGCGGATCATTGATTTCAATTGCGCAAAAAAAAACCAGCTAAGGCGTTGCCATTAACTGGATTTCAAAAAGACGACATGCATCGTAAACACGGACTAGATCGGCAAGCGTCCATTAAAAGATAGCGCCAAAGTGGTGCTATCTACATATTCAAGCTCGCCGCCAACCGGCACCCCATGGGCAATGCGGCTCACGGCAAGCTGATGATTCTTTGCCATATCGGCAATATAGTGCGCGGTCGCGTCACCTTCAACGGTTGGATTTGTCGCCAAAATTAATTCGCTGACATCCCCTGACGCTAAGTGATTTTCTAATAACTCTAGCCCTAACTCTTCAGGACCAACGCCATCAAGCGGCGACAAATGCCCAAGCAAGACAAAATAGCGCCCAGAATAATGCCCTCCCGCCTCAATAGCCAATACATCAGCGGGCGTTTCCACCACACAAATCACACTAGAATGACCGCGTTTAGTGCTAACACAAATTGGGCAATAGGTCTCTTCGGTGAATGTACGACAAGACTGGCAGTGACCCACTTCCGACATCGCACGTCCTAATGATTCGGCCAGTTTAGCGCCCGCTTTGCGGTCACGCTCTAACAGCTGAAACGCCATACGCTGCGCAGATTTAGGCCCCACGCCCGGAAGGCATTTAAGTGATTGGATGAGCTCATCAACAAGTGGACTAAATTTCATTTAACATTCCGTATAGCAAGGCAGTTAGCAGCCTAAAATAATAATATTAATTTTGAAGTGACACTGACGACGTTAAAGCCTTGCGCACACCCAAACAAATGAGTCGCGAATATTAACATAGAAAAATGCTACAGCAGCTAAATTCACAGCAAGCGAGTGCCCTCTATTGCCAAGCGCCTATGAAACAACCACAAAAAAGCCCAATCTAAATTGGGCTCTTAACTTCAACAGACACATCTTGACTGCAATTAGCAGCCAATAAACTTTGCCTTAGAACGGCATCTTCATGCCTGGTGGAAGCTGCATTCCGCCAGTCACTTCAGCCATTTTGTCTTTTTGATTCTCTTCAACGCGACGCGCAGCATCGTTACATGCAGCTGCGATAAGATCTTCTAGCATCTCTTTGTCGTCTTCAAGCAAGCTTGCATCAATGTCGACTTTGCGCACACTGTGAGAACCTGTCATGGTGACTTTTACTAGGCCAGCACCGGCTTCGCCAGTCACTTCCATGCGTGCAATCTCTTCTTGCACTTTAGCCATTTTGTCTTGCATCTGCTGGGCTTGCTTCATCAAGTTGCCCATACCGCCTTTTCCAAACATACTCTGATTCTCTTCTATTATTTATCACAACAAATAAACTGCGCTAATCTTACTAAATATAGAACGATTAGCAATGAAAGCTGAAATTTCAATTGTAAAATTATGACTCAGGTAACCGCTTAAAGTTCGACATATCGACCAATTCTATCGATTTTCCCTTACTAACCAGTAATTCTGGCGCATAAGATAGTGAGTCAGGCGTCAACTGTGCGCCCATATGTTCGCTTAACCAGCGCACATTATCATCGGTAATCATGCCATGATGCGCTTGCGCTAATATCTCTTTATGAAAACGGCGTCGCACCTCAAGAGGTGTCTCTCGCGAGCTGTCGACTCCAACAGAGATCCGCACTTCACTTGGCTCTCCCAGAGCTTTACTCATCGCCTCTTCTAGTTGCTTAATTGCCACATCGGCACCTAGATGCTTTTGATCCGGTTTGAGCAATAATGACAAAGGCTGTTCAAACTGGTGACAAACAGAGTTCACCGCGAGCTGCCTGACGCGGCCGCCCACTTCAAGGTCTGCCATGAAACGATACCATTTAAGGTCGATATCGTTACCAGTTATCTCACCACTGGGTAGTGTCGGTAAGTTTAACTCAACATCCTGAACTGAAGTTGAATCAACCGATGTAACTGACGGCTTATCGCCCTGCTGCTGTGCATCATTTTGCGGCTGAGCTGTTTGCTTAATCTCTTCAACGACATAGTCATGAGTTTTTTCGACAGCATTGTCTGCAACATTCTCTGCTGCTACGTCTTCGAACCTAGGCGTTGGATCTTGCGCGTGAGGTTCTTCCCAAGGTGGCCTGTCAATAGCCTCTTGGCTGTCTACATTCGCGGCTTCTGTATTTTCCTGCGGTTGATCGCTGCTAGCGCCAATTGTTGCAGGATTACTATTATCTATTTCAGGTTCAGCTTTAGGTTTTCTAACTGGGGGCGCAAAAGGTTTTCGCTCAGCCACGGACTTTTTTGCTGAACTCTCCTGAGGATCTTCTTCACCGATTCCGTCGAGTAATGAATCTCTAGCGGCTAATACAGCATCTAGGATGTCGTCACTTGCTGAGCTAGCAGCTACGCTGGTTTGACTTGTTAGCTGACTAGGCGCTTGTGAAGTCACTATTGCTGCTGACTGCGCGACGTTTTGTCTGCTGTCGGTGAACTCTTGCGCTAAAGGTTCGGACTGCTCTGGTGCAAAGTCAAAATCATTGCTATCGATGTCGGTATCGTATGCGCCCGCGTACTGCGAATATGCAGCAAGATCATCTTCACCAGCAAATTGGCTATCTTGAATAGCATTAGCCTGATGTTCCGACTTATTACTAGTATTGTCGACGGCTGCACTATTTATGCTTGAAGTTGTATCGCTTGACTCTGGCATTTGCTCAGCGGTATGACTTGATGTTGCTGCACCGGAGGCAGCCTCTATTGAGTCTTGTTTTGTATCAGACGGTTTATCGCCGTTCGGGGTCGGCTCTGTGCTCAGGTTTTTAGTCTCAAATTTGTCTGAGCTTGAAAACCCTTGGCTCTGTGCTTGACTGAGTATAACCGCCATTTCGCTGTTCATACTCTCAAGCGTGCTGGATACTGGCGCCTCAGTGCAAGGCTTATTGGCTGCTAACTTAGCTTCTGGCTTACTTGCTACAGCAGAGTCTTGGCTCGGCTGTTCCACATTGGGTTTATTAGCAGTTAAAACTGTTTTTTTTTCCGCAGTATCTTCAGTGGGCGCAGCTTTGACTTGCGGCTCAGGAGTCTCAGATGACTGTGTTATTGCAGGTGTTGCAGCCTGTGGAATAGCTATCGATGCTGGACTTTCAGCCACCCATTTACTGACAGGTTGCTCTGGCACAAATGTAACGGCTCTCAGCAGTGCCATCTCTAGCCCAGATTTAGGGTCTGGCGCATGAGGTAAGTCTTTACGCCCAGTCAGTAACAGCTGGTAATACAGTTGCACCTGCTCCGGTGATAGCTGCTGTGCAAATGCTTTTATCTGCTCACTATAAAGCGACATTTGTGCCGCGGCGGGAGCAAATTGGGTCAAAGTAATTTGATGCAGCAGCTCTAATAAGCTGCGTAATACCTCTTCAGGTTCAGCGCCAAAGGACAATACGCCGGCGCTGACTTGCATCAGTGCCATAACGTCAGCTTTTGCGAGTGCTTCAAGCAGGGCAATAACCTGCTTTTCATCAATGCTACCAAGCATGGTTTGCACCAACTCAAGTTTCACTTGCCCTGCACCAAATGCTATTGCCTGATCGGTCAAACTCAATGCATCACGCATACTGCCATTGGCGGCTTTTGCTAGTAGCGTTAATGCTGAAGCTTCAAACTCTAGCGATTCCGCGGTTAACACATTGGCTAACTGAACACTGATTTCGTCTTGAGTTAGGCTTTTCAAATTAAACTGCAAGCAACGCGACAATACCGTTACCGGTAAACGTTGGGGGTCGGTTGTCGCCAGCAGAAACTTTACATGCTCTGGCGGCTCTTCAAGCGTTTTGAGCAGTGCATTAAAACTGCTGCGAGACAGCATATGCACTTCATCAATCAGGTAGACTTTGTAACGACCACGGCTAGGACGATACTGAACATTATCAAGAAGCTCTCGGGTATCATCAACTTTGGTGCGCGACGCTGCATCAACCTCTATAAGATCGACAAACCGCCCTTCTGCGATCTCTACACACGCTGAACACTGACCACACGGCGTCGCTGTGACACCTTGTTCACAATTTAAGCCTTTGGCGAAAAGACGTGCAAGACTGGTTTTACCCACCCCGCGTGTGCCAGAAAATAGATAAGCATGGTGCAATCTTTGCTGAGTGAGCGCATTGGTTAATGCATGTAAAACATGCGACTGACCAACCATTTGCTCAAATTTGGCAGGGCGCCACTTTCTGGCCAACACCTGATATGACATGGAACTCCCCAACGTGTCATGAATATGATTACGGGAGCACGCTCCTCGACTTATTTGAACAATAGCATGCAAAGGTTTTACATGCTATCTCAAGCGTCCAAGGAGCGGTTTGACGGTGATTAATTCACCTTAACCAAGCTTATTAGGCTGATTATTCGCCTTCAAATTCACATAAGCTCAATAACTCAAGATCCATGGTCTCGAGTCGCTTCTCTCCACCAAGCTCTGGTAATGAGATAACAAAAGCAGCATGGTTAACTTGTCCGCCAAGTTTACGGATAAGCTTAACAGTCGCTTCTATGGTGCCGCCTGTTGCTAATAGATCATCAACAACCAATACTTTGTCTTCGCTGGTAATGGCATCAACGTGAATTTCTAACACATCGTGACCATACTCTAGCTCGTAACTTTCTGAGATAGTCTCTCTTGGTAGCTTGCCAGGCTTACGTACCGGCACAAAACCTATACCTAACTCTAGTGCTAAAGGTGCGCCAAATAAGAAACCACGGGCTTCAGTGCCGACAACTTTAGTAAAACCTTGCTCCTTATAGTGTTCAACTAAAAGACCAATTGTAAGTTTATACGCTTGTGGATCTTCTAATAAACTGGTCACATCTCTAAATAAAATACCCTCTTTAGGGTAGTTAGGGATGGTTTTAATGCTGTTCTTTATTAGTGCCAAGCTGTCAGTATTCATTACCATAATTATTTACTTTATCTAATTTAGTTTTGCTGACAAATGCCAAAGTTACTCGTAGGCAGATTGTCATCGAAGTGTAAAAATCGGCATAAAGCTTAAGCCGCTTTATCGCCAGTTGCAACAATGGATCGCCAGAAGTGTTGCCTTTAACAGCGCTATTTGTTGCAACTATTGTTCACCCTCACAATAAGCTATTCATAGGGTAATGATTTAACTTTTATATTCAGTACGATGCAACAATACAGTCACGAGATTAATCTTCAATCTCGGGGATACTTCTTAAGTAAACAATCAGTCCTGTACCGATACATGCCAGCATCACTTTTACCCAGATCAACGGTACAATAGCGATACTGACAACAAAACTGAGGCTACTAACAATGTATGCCTTCTTCTTTAAGCCTTTTTTAATCGCGCCCTTGGCTTGCCAATCTCGCAGCGCTTCAGAAAACCATGGGTGAGTCATTAACCACTGATAAAGCCTATCACTGGACCTAGCAAAGCAGTACGCAGCCAATAATATAAACGGCACGGTTGGCAGTATAGGTAACAAAATACCAATCAAGCCTAATGCCAAACTGCAAAGACCTGCCAACAAAAAGAAACCACGTTTTAACGCCATCAAATCACCTAAAAACAAAAAGCCACTCATAAAGAGTGGCTAGTATACCTCAGCAACAATGAAAGTGAGCTTAAATTAGCCCCATCACCTTTAACCAAGACAAACTTGCTGGCAATGTCGGCAACAACATTACTAGGATAAAACCAATAAAATAAACAATGTTAAATGGGTCTTTAAACGGCTGACTCATGACTTCCTCTACGACTGTTGTTAACGACATTTATTGATCTAGATCAATTTTCTGCGCCATTATAGAGTTTCATCACGCCGATAGAAAGCTTATTGACCAATAAACTGGCGAATAATCCCTTTAGTACTCAATTGAAGTAAAAGTTCTGTGCAACCTTGCTGCAAAATCTCAGGTTCCATATTAGTAAAAGTACCTAATAGCCAATTAATTAGCTCAGAATATTGCACTGACTCAAATTGCGACATGTATGCTAACACCTGCGCAGTTAACGGATTAAGCTGTAAAAAACTCACTTCATCATCGAAATCAGCGTAAATGCAGAAAAACTGTGGTGCTTCGGTGGGCGAATCAGGACGATAATCTTCACTAATATGCTGCACATCGAATGTATATTGGGCAATTTGTGATGTAGAGGAAACACTTAATGCCATTGCTGTAATGGCGCTAGTATTTGCCGCATTAATGAGTTTCTGCTGAGGGTTGTCTTGAGCCACTGCCACCACGAGTTCAAGCCATTCATAGTGCGCCAGCTCCAACATAAACGGAGGATCTTGCTCTGTAGCTGTATATTCAGTTTGTAAAAACAGCAAAAATTCTTGAGCTATTTCAATAAATATCGGTGTGTGACAATCATGCCCAACAAAAAATTGCTGTACTCTTTGCTGCCAGTCTTGTTCGCTGTATAAACTCTTCAATACTGGAAAAGCATTAGAGACAAATCCATCAACATTATTAAAAAAAAGTTCTCGATAAATTTTCATTCGTCGAGCTTCTATCCCCTCTGGTAACGGGTTTGATGGATCTTTAATGTAATCCATGAAGCTTTGCTGGGTTTCGATAAAACTCATCAAGCACTCCTTTTTAAACTAGCGATATGCCGATTTTGATAGTCATGGATCTGATTAATCTCAAGCATTAACTCACTGGTCGCAGGAATATTAAAATCTCGCTCTAAAAGCGTTGGAAAAACACCGTGATATTGATGGCACGCATCAAGCAATTTCCATACAGGATCAATGATGTCTGCACCATGGGTATCAACCATTAAATCTTCAGCTTCTTCATAGTGACCAGCGATATGCAAATACTGGATCCTATCCGTTGGCATCGCTTTTAAATATTCAAGTGCGTCATATTGATGGTTAATAGAATTAACATAGATATTATTAACGTCCAGCAGCATCTTACAATCAGCCTCTTGCAAAACAGCCCTGACGAACTCTAACTCAGACATCTCAGCACCTGGGGCGGCATAAAAAGAAACATTCTCTAAAATAAGTGGTCGCTCAATAATATCTTCTACTTGCTTGACCCGCTGCGCCACATGACGCACCGCTTCACCTGTAAACGGAATTGGCATTAAGTCATACATATGCCCGGAGCCAGAACAATAGCTCAAATGCTCTGAGTAATTTTTTATCTGATGTTGATCAAGAAAGTTTTTGACGTTTTTGACAAACTGCACATCAAGCGGTGCCGGACTACCTATTGATAGCGAAAGACCATGACAATAAAACTCATGCTTTTCGGTTAATGCTCGAAATTGACGACCAAACTTACCACCCAGCGTCATCCAATTTTCAGGTGCCACTTCAAAAAAATCAATGCCAGCGGGGACTGCTTGGCAAAATTCATCCAACATTTCTCGTCTTAAGCCAAGACCCACTTGTCCTTTATTTGTCATACCGCTCGCCCGTCAATTATTGGCTAAAATTAACAAATAGGGCCAGCAAACGCTGACCCCGTTTTACTATGTAGAAAGCTTACTTAGCACCACCACATTTACCTTCACCACACTTGCCTTCTTTCTTAGCTTTCTTGTCGCCACCGCACTTACCTTCGCCACACTTACCTTCTTTGGCTTTTGACTTAGCTTTGTCACCGCCACATTTACCTTCGCCGCACTTGCCTTCTTTGGCTTTCATTTTATCTTCGCCACATTTACCTTCGCCACACTTACCTTCTTTGGCTTTCATTTTATCTTCGCCACACTTACCTTCGCCACACTTACCTTCTTTGGCTTTCTTTTTGTCAGCGCCGCATTTACCTTCGCCACACTTACCTTCGCCTTCAACTAACTGGTAACCGGCTTGCATTTCACTAAAACCAAATGGGCTTGCTTGAACAGATGCAGCCAAAGAGCTTCCAAGTACAACAGCACCAACAGCAACAGTTACAGCAGTCTTATTAACTAGTTTCATAATATCTTCCTTCTTGATTTAATCTACAGTATTTCGGTTACCAACAATGTATTTTGCTGGCTTGCTTAAAGAGACCTGAACAGCAACAAATAAATTTCAATTTTTTATACATCTATCACATTTATGGCTCATAAAAGCTGATAGCGCAACCTTGTTTATATCTATTAGTCACAGTTTGGTGGCTGTTTTCGTTATAATTTGCATATAAAAACCATAACAAATGGCTATATTTGTGACCAACACGAGCCACACAAAACAAACACCCCAGTTGTAGTACGTTATTTTTTGATTTCCTTTCATACAAAACTCGCTTTCGTTTGGTACCACTGACCGCATGATGTAGAATGCAGCGCCTTTTTAAACTTATTGAGTGAACTGTTCTGTGCGAGTAATTTTGGCGCCTATGGAAGGTGTTGTTGATGATTTAATGCGTGAAATTCTTTCAGCCATTAATCCCTATGATTTAATGGTGACCGAATTTGTGCGGGTTGTTGACCAGCTGTTGCCTGAAAAAGTGTTTTACCGGATCTGTCCTGAGCTTAAAACCAATGGAGAGACAGTTTCCGGCACTCCCGTAAGAGTGCAATTACTTGGCCAGGAGCCTGGTTGGATGGCAGAAAATGCTATTAGAGCGATCGAGATGGGCTCAAAAGGTGTCGATGTAAATTTTGGCTGCCCCGCTAAAATGGTTAATCGCAGCAATGGTGGCGCAGTTATGCTGCAATACCCTGAACAGCTCTATAACGTGGTTAAGGCTATGCGCGATGCAGTGCCTGAACAACATGCAGTCACAGCTAAAATCCGCCTTGGCTTTAACGATAAATCACTCTATATGGAAAATGCACAAGCGATATATGAAGCCGGTGCAAGTGAGCTTGCTGTACACGCAAGAAGTAAAGTTGATGGCTATAAACCGCCGGCCTACTGGGAGTACATCACTGATATTAATGCCAAGCTTCCTATTCCCGTGATTGCCAATGGTGAGATATGGAACGCCGATGACGCACGTCGTTGTATGGAGGTGACTGGTTGTGACAGCATCATGGTTGGTCGCGGCGCCATATCGTTACCTAACTTGGCTGCCAGTATTAAAGGCGAGACACCCTATACATGGCAACAGTCATTAGCACTGATGCTTGAATACACCAATCGCGAACTTGTCGGCCGCAAAAGCACCTATTACCCAGCTCGAATTAAACAGTGGTTTAACTACCTCAATCGCCAATATCCTGAGGCTGATACGCTATTTCGTGAGCTTCGGATCTTTAAGACTGCTGAAGAAATTATTAATATTCTGCAAACAGCTAATACCAATCTGTACCATCAACAATTTGATTAACAGAATAATTGGTAATTATTAGTAATAATGGCTGCAGATTTGATCTTAGTCATTACCTGCAATTGTAACGCGTTTAGACTGGTAAACCGTGAAATCAATAATTGTAGGCAGAACCGTGAGTACGAACCAAATCAAACAAACCCTTTCCGATATTGAATTGGAATTAAGGCAGAAGATTGGTGCGCACCCAGAGTTGCAAGCCAAGCTAATGGATCAGCATAATTATTCCCTGTGTGAGCTTATCGAGATAATGACCCAAGCTCATTTATGTGACCATCCATTATTTTTCAAGTTGATGCAACTAGACGCTGCTCGTTGCCAACTGGAAATTGGTTTGTATGGGGTGTGCTCTGACTGTGAAGAGAATATCGAAGCGGAGCTTTTAGCTGCAAATCCTCTCGAACAGCGATGCTTAAGCTGTAATAACTTGCACAAGCGTGAGCACCGACAAGAACTGAGATTAAACCACTAGAGGCTGTTTATCTTTGATGGTTGTTTTTGCCGCAGTTTATTAGCTATTTTAACAAGGTGTAGGCTATGCGATTTAGCCATTCTACACAAATAACCTATAACCCAGTAAAAATAGCTAAGAAGCGCGGCCCTAAGGCTTCGTTTCAATGCATTTATCGCTTTTCACTTAGTTCGCCAAGCATCATCACTCAACCCTTTCCCTAAACGCATTGAATTCGAACAAAAACTAAGCTCGAAAG